>HF985510.1:6252-14108 GCA_000432015.1 Clostridium sp. CAG:1024
CGGCTGCCCGGCAACCCCACCGCGTACATTCTCTCCAATATGCGCAAGACCGTTGCGGGTTTTATCTCCGTGCTATTCTTTGTGCCGATGTGGATGAACTTCGTTCTCCGCACCTACGCATGGCAGGCAATCCTCGAGTACGCGATCCCGAACCTGTTCGGCTGGAACTCAAAAACGCTTACCGGCACGGTCGGCGCGGTATTGATGGTGCTCGTGTACAACTTCATCCCGTTCATGGTCATGCCGCTGTACAACACGCTTGCAAAGCTCGATAAGAGTTTGCTGGAGGCGGCGCGCGATCTCGGCGCAAACGGCATTATGACCTTTTTCCGCGTTGTGCTCCCGTTGTCGGTCCCCGGTATCGTCTCCGGCATCACGATGGTCTTTATCCCGGCCATCACCGCGTTCACTGTCCCCGCTCTCATCGGAAACGGAAATTACAATCTCTACGGCAATGAGATCGAGCTTGCGTTCAAACAGCTCTCCGGGCAGGGCGACTATGCGGTCGGCAGTACGCTTTCGCTGATCCTGCTCGTCTGCGTCCTTGTCAGCACGATCATCATGAACCGCGCGGATCAGGATCAAAAGGAAGGAGGAAATCTGCTGTGAAACGTTTTTCACGGTCGCTCAAGTACGTTTATCTCGGCCTGATGCTGCTGTTTTTGTATCTGCCGATCCTGTACCTGATCGTGTTCTCCTTCAATGATTTTTCCGTCGGCCGCCGGATCTCCTACGCAAACCTCGGCCGCTGGAACGGCTTCTCGCTGGCGAATTACACGACCATCTTCCAGGGCGAGGCCGGAAGCGCGTTGCTGCTCTCACTGGAAATCGCGCTCATTTCGAGTATTATTGCAACGGTGATTGGCACGGCCGCCGCCATCGGCATTCACTCGATGAAGAAGCGTCCGCGCAGCATCATTCTGAATTTGTCGCAGCTCCCGATGGTCAACCCCGATCTCGTGACGGGCATTACGTTCATGATGCTGTTTGCATTTGTCAACAGTCTGCTCGCCAAATTGAGTCTGCATCAGATCAGCGACTTCATAAAGCTGCTCATTGCGCATATTTCGTTCAGCATCCCCTATGTTATCTTCTCGGTGATGCCGCGTCTGCGCCAGAGCTCCAATCTGCTCTATGAGGCCGCGATGGATCTCGGCTGTTCGCCCATGCAGGCGCTGCTGAAGGCGGTCATTCCGGATATCCTGCCGGGCATCAGTTCCGGCTTTACCATGGCACTCACAATGTCGCTCGACGATTTTGTGGTCAGCTACTTTGTCTCCGATCTTCGGAGCACGCTGTCGGTCTACATTTACTCCGCAGCGCGCGGTGCAAAGGGTGTCAACCCCGCGCTTGCCACCGTCATCTTCATTCCGCTCGTGACGCTGCTGCTGATCGTCAATTTCCGGCGCATCCGCAAGGAACACGAGGATGAGATCCAAAATACGAAAGTGAAAATGAAGTAAAGGAGCCTATTGCGATGAAACGTTTACTTGTCTTTGTTCTCTGCTTCGCTATGCTTGCCGTCCTCGGCTGCGGCGAAAAGGCTGCGGATGACAGTGCAGTGTTTGCCGACGGCGATCAGTATGAGCAGATCGGCGGCGAGCTGAACATTTTGAATTGGGGCGAATACATCGACCCGGCGCTGATCGAGCTGTTTGAAAAAGAAACGGGCGTCACCGTCAACTATGTGGAAATGACGAGCAATGAGGAAATGCTGATCAAGCTTCGTTCCTCCGACTGCGTTTACGACATGTGTTTCCCCTCGGAATACATCATTGAGCAGCTGATTGCAAACGACATGCTGCTGCCGCTCGATATGGAAAAGATTCCGAACGCAAAGAACATCGCCGAGGACAAGCTCGCGATCACCGACACCTTTGATCCCGGCAACACCTACTCCCTGCCCTACATGTGGGGCACGGTCGGCATTCTCTACAACACCACGATAGTCGAAGAGCCTGTCACCAGCTGGAAGATCCTCTGGGATGAGAAATACGCAGGACAGATCTGGATGTACGACAGCGTTCGCGACTCCATCGGCATCACGCTGAAAATGTTGGGCTACGATCTCAACACGCGCAGTGCGGACGAGGTTGCGGAGGCGCGCGACATGCTGATCGCGCAGAAGCCGCTGCGCAAGGGATTCGGCACAGATAACATGCGCTCCTCCATGGTCAACGGCAAGGCGGCCATGGCCGTGATTTACTCCGGGGACGCTTTCTGCTGCATCGACGAGAATCCCGATCTTGCCTATGCCGTTCCGGATGAGGGCAGCAATGTCTGGTTTGACAATGTAGTCATTCCGAAAACCGCAAAGAACGTCGAGGCCGCGCACGCATTCATCAACTTCCTGAACGATGCAAGCATTGCGGCGCGCAATACGGAGTATATCTTTTACTCCACGCCGAACGCAGGCGCAATGGCGCTGCTCGACGACTATTTCACGGACAACGAAACCTACAATCCGCCCGCCGATGTACTCGCACGCTGCACGGTCTTCCATGATCTCGGCGATTTCATCGAGGTCTTTAACGACGCCTGGACAAAGGTCAAGGGCGCGTGACACTAAATGTTCCCCTTCCCCGCCGTCTCCCTGCGGCGGGGCTTCTTTTTTGCTTCGGATCGGTCGTCGTGCAGCAGCTTCTTGATGAGAGGCCGGACAATATGGTATACTGAAGGTCAAGAAAGACTTGGAGGTACCACATATGTTCAAGAAACAGGATGGGAGTTTCTCCGTCGGCAAGCTCATCGGTGTGCTTGCGCTTGTGAGCGTGGCCGTGATCGCAGCGAGCGCATGCTTTACGTCCGTTCCAGCGGGACATACGGGGGTCGTGCTGACCTTTGGCCGCGTTGAGGACAACGTTCTGCAGGAAGGTCTGCACTTCAAGCTGCCATTCATGCAGCGGGTCATGATCGTTGACAACCGCATCGTAAAGCTTGACGTGTCGACCGAAGCCTTTTCCAGGGATCTCCAAACCATCAACACGAACGTGGCCGTCAACTACCATATCTCCAAAGAAGAAAGCTCTAAGCTGTACAAAAACGTTGGTCTCGGTTACGAGGACGTCCTCATCACGCCCGCAGTCAACGAGGTTCTGAAGGCCGTTACCGCAAAATATACCGCGGTCGAGCTTGTCAGCTCACGTTCGGAGGTCAGCGTCCTGCTCGACGACGGGCTGAATGAAAAGCTGAACGGCTACGGCATCTACATCAACGAGCTGAACATCATCAACTGGGACTTCTCTGAGGAGTACATCAACGCCATCGAGGCCAAGCAGGTCGCAGAACAGAACCTGATCAAGACCCGTACCGAGCAGGAGCAGGCGCTTGTCATCGCAAACACCGAGGCAGAGAAGCGCGTCATCGCAGCGGAGGCTGAGGCAAACGAGATCAAGTTGCTGGCCGAGGCAAACGCAGAAAGCAACCGCATCATCACGGAATCGCTCTCCGGCGAATTGCTCAAGTATCAGACCATTCAGCGTTGGAACGGTGAACTGCCGCGCGTGACCGGCGGCTCGACCACCCCCATGCTGGATGTTTCCGAAATGCTGAAATAACAACAGGAGGCCGTCTCTGTGATCGATTTTCAAAATGCTGCGTTTCTCAATTTGCGTCCCGTTCCGCTCAGTGAGGCGGAGAACGCGCTTGCTCCATTGCTCCTGAACGGAGAATTGATCATTGGCGCGTACCGAACAGTGCGCGACATGGTGATCTTCACGGATAAGCGCATCGTGTCCATCAATGTACAGGGAATCACAGGCAAAAAGAAAGACTACACGTCGCTGCCGTATTCCAATATTCAATGCTGGTCCGTGGAAACGGCGGGTGTGCTGGATCTGGATTCCGAGCTGGATCTGTGGTTTTCCGGCTTAGGCCGCGTCCGATTCGAGTTTCGCGGAAGCGTGGATATCCGCGCGATCTCTCAGACGATCGCCGGTTACGTCCTGCGGTAAACGGAGCATGACACAGAAAAAGAGGGTCGAGATACCATTCTCGACCCTCTCTTTATACTGTTTCGCAGCTTATGATTCGACAAACCTGACAAGCGGCTCGATCGCTTTCCTGACACTCCCCTCGCGGAAGGGGTTCGACAGGTGCGCCGCTTCCAGAAGGTCAAGGTAACGAAGGCTTCCGCCAAGGCAGCACAGGCGATAGTAATCCGCCCATGCGGCTTCACGATCCTGCTGCATCTTACCGTAGAACTCAAACGCCGCCATAGATGCGAGCGTATAGTCCACATAATAGAACGGATACATAAAGATGTGGAGCTTCTGGAAGAAGAATGCGCCCTTTTCAAAGATCTCTGCACCATCATAGTCTCGGGTGGGCAAATACTTCTGCTCCAGCTCATGCCAGACCGCTTTCCGCTCGTCCGGCGTCATGTCGGGCTTTTCATAGACGCGGTGCTGGAACTCATCGACGCACACACCATAGGGCACAAAGGTCAACGCTTCCGAAGTATGAAGCTTTTTATACTTCATCTGTTGGTCGCCAAAGAAACGATCCATCCAGGGATAGGCGAAAAACTCCATGCTCATGGAATGGATCTCCGCTGCTTCGGAAGACGGGAACCCATACTCCGGCACAGTTTGAAGTTTGTTGGTCGTGTAAGCCTGGAACGCGTGTCCCGCCTCATGCGTCAAGACATCTACGTCGTCGCTCGTCCCGTTAAAGTTCGAAAAGATGAACGGAAAATCATAGTCCGGCAGCATCGTGCAATAGCCGCCCGCCGCTTTGCCGGGCTTTGTTTCGAGATCCATCAGTTCATGCTCGCGCATGAAACGGAAATACTCCCCCGTCTCCTTGGAAAGCGCATCGTACATTGCGCCGGCCTGTTCGACCATAAACGCACGGTCACCGATCGGCGTAGCATTCCCGTCCGGATACTGAAAGTTCTCGTCGTAACAGCGGAGCTTATCCACCCCGATTCGCTTGGCCTGCTGTTCGCGAAGGCGCGTGCAAACGGGAACCAGCTCGCGCCGCACCTGCTCGCGGAACGAGGCAACATCGGTCTGATCGTATCCCTGGCGTCCCATCTGGAGATAGCCGAGCGGGATGAAATTGTCAAAGCCGAGTTTCTTTCCCTTTTCATCACGGATATGAACGAGCTTGTCATAGATCGTGTCAAACTTGGCCTCGTTCTCAGCAAAGAAGCCCGCATAGGCGCGATAGCCCTTCCTGCGCGTCTCGCGGTCCGGCGAACGCATGAGCTTTTCCAACCCGGAAAGATTATAGGTCTCGCCATCCAGCTGTACCTCGGCAGAGGCAACGAGCTTCTGATATTCGCTCGTCAGCTTGTTTTCTTCGATCATGAGCGGAACGAGCGCTTCACAGAAGGACTTGGTTTGGATCTCCGCAAGAGCAAACAACTGTGTGCCGAATGCTTTTTCGAGCTCCGGGCGGTAGGGCGAGGCGAGGAGCGTCTCATAATACTTCATCGTAAGCGGCGACATTGTTGGGCTTTCCGTATCGAAAAACTCCTGCTCCGCTTCATAGAACGCATCCCGCGTATCGATCGTATGTCGGATCTCAACAATGGTCGCAAGCGTCATGAAATGCTTCATGAGTTTGCCTGATTCCTGGATTGCGGCCTTTGCTTCCGCGCAGCTTTTCGCTGAAGCGAGCCTTTCGGTGCTCTCCGCGAACGCTTTCTTCAGTGCTTCCAAATCCGGACGTTCATAGGGGATCTCTTTGAATGTCATGCTTCTGTCCTCCTGTCGTTGCAAACTATCGTCTGAGAATAGCTCGAATGTTCTGCGCTGCTTTCTCCGAAAACACGGAAGGCGCAGTCCGTGTGGGCCGCGCCATTCCGCTTTGTTCCTTTACGGTTACATTTCGTTCAGTTTCTTGTAGTAGTCGATCTTGTCCTCGGCTTCCTTCTCGGCACGCGCGAAGAGCTTGTCGGCGACTTCGGGGAACTGCTTCTTGAGCGATGCGTAGCGCACTTCTCCCATGATGAAGTCCTGGAAGCTCGCCTTCGGATCCTTGGAATCCAGGCTGAAGGGATTCTTGCCTTCTGCTGCGAGATCCGGGTTGTACCGATACAGCGGCCAGTAACCGGCCTCGACTGCCTTCTTCGCTTCGAGCTGGCTGTGGCCCATGTTGATGCCATGATTGATGCAGGGCGCGTAAGCGATGATGAGGGACGGTCCCTTGTACGCTTCCGCTTCCGTGACAGCCTTCATGAGCTGCGCCGGGTTTGCACCCATGCAGACCTTCGCAACATAGACATAGCCATAGCTCATTGCCATGAGGCCGAGATCCTTCTTCTTCGTGCGCTTACCGGCTGCTGCAAACTTCGCAACAGGGCCGGTGGGGGTCGCCTTGCTGGCCTGACCGCCCGTGTTGGAATACACCTCGGTATCCACGACGAGCACATTAACGTCCTCATCCTGTGCGAGCACATGGTCGAGTCCGCCGTAGCCGATGTCATAAGCCCAACCGTCGCCGCCGAAGATCCAGACGGACTGCTTTGTCAGCAGATCCTTGTTTGCAATGACCTCGCGCGCAAGCGTGCAGGCGTCACAGGGGCACTTCTTGCCATTGGCAAGCCACGCCGCCTCGTACTCGGTGCCGGTCAGATCGACATCGATGCCCTCTTCGCAGGCCTTCAGGAGCTTTTCGCCCGCGAGGCGGGAGCCCTCAGCGTCGTTCATCTTCTCGAGCCATTCTGCGCCCGCAGCCTTGATGTCTGCATCGCACCAATCGACGGCGATGAGCGCCTTCACGGTGTCAGCAAGCTTTTCTCTGCGCTGCTTCGTTGCAAGGTTCATGCCGAAGCCGAACTCAGCGTTATCCTCGAACAAGGAGTTGGCCCATGCGGGACCCTGTCCCTTCTCATTCACGGTATACGGGCAAGTCGGCGCGCTGCCGCCATAGATGGACGAGCAGCCCGTAGCGTTTGCGATGACCATGCGATCGCCGTACAGCTGGGTGAGGAGCTTGACATACGGGGTCTCGCCGCAGCCTGCGCACGCGCCGGAGAACTCGAACAGCGGCTGGAGGAACTGGCTGCCCTTCACGGTCTTGGTGTTCAGCTTGACGTCCTTCTTGGACAGGGTCAGAGCATACTCCCAATTCTTCTCCTCGGTCTTTGCAGACTCGGTCATCGGGATCATCTTGAGCGCTTTCTCCTTTGCGGGGCAGACGTCCACGCAGTTGCCGCAGCCCGTGCAATCGAGCGGCGAAATCTGCATACGGAACTCATAGCCCTCAAAGCCGGTCGCTTTCTTCGTCACAAAGCTCTCGGGCGCTGCGGCCTTCTCCTCTGCGCTCACGAGATACGGACGGATCGTTGCATGCGGGCAAACGAGCGAGCACTGATTGCACTGGATGCAGTTCTCAGGGATCCACGCGGGAACATCGACGGCGATGCCGCGCTTTTCGTACTTGGTGGTGCCGGTGGGAACCGTGCCGTCAGCGGACAGCGCGGAAACGGGCAGCTTGTCGCCTTCCTGCGCAAGGATCGGATGGATGAAGTCCGTGAAATACGGATCGTCCGTCACATGGATCGGGGTCGCGCCCTCGGTCGTGGTTGCCCAAGATTCCGGATACTTGATCTCCTCGATCGCGTTCATGCCGGCTTCGATCGCGGCGTAGTTCTTCTGAACGACCTCGTCGCCCTTCTTGCCGTAAGACTTCTTTGCGGCGGCCTTCATGTACTCAAGCGCTTCCTCTGCGGGGATCACGTTCGCGAGCTTGAAGAAGGCAGACTGCATGATCGTATTGATGCGGCCGCCCATGCCGACTTCACGCGCCAGTTTGATCGCGTTGATGTTATAGAACTTGAGATGGTTCTTCGCAATCGCGTTCTTCATGTGCGCGGGAAGCTCCTTCTCCATCTCTTCGAGCGTCCA
>HF985510.1:14159-16233 GCA_000432015.1 Clostridium sp. CAG:1024
TTAATGCCCTCGGCGACGGCATAACGGGTCACATAGGACGGGTTATGGCAGGCTGCAAAGTCCGCTGCGTCGATGAGATACGGGCTCTGGATCGGCGTCTTGCCGAAGCGCAGATGCGACACGGTGAAGCCGCCGGACTTCTTGGAATCATAGGCGAAATAGCCCTGCGCGTACAGCTTCGTATGGTCGCCGATGATCTTGATGCTGTTCTTGTTTGCACCGACCGTTCCGTCGGAACCGAGGCCGAAGAATTTGCAGGCGATGGTGCCCTCGGGCGCCGCATTGACCTGCTTGGTGACCTTGAGCGACAGATGCGTCACATCATCCTCGATGCCAACGGTGAAGTGATTCTTGAGCTCGCCCGCAAGGTTCTCGTACACGGCGTTGACCATGGACGGCGTGAACTCCTTGGAGCCGAGGCCGTAACGGCCACCGACGACCTTGATGTCACTTCTGCCTGCTTCAACGAGCGCATTAATCACATCCTGATACAGCGGCTCGCCGAGGGAGCCGGGCTCCTTCGTGCGGTCGAGAACCGCGATGCGCTTGCAGCTCTTGGGCAACGCTTCGACGAACTTCTCCGCAGCAAACGGACGATACAGGCGGACTTTCAAAAGACCCAGCTTCTGTCCCTGTGCGTTCAGATAGTTGATGGTCTCTTCGCAGACGTCCGCACCGCTGCCCATGACAACGATGACGTTCTCTGCATCCGCAGCGCCAACATAATCAAAGAGATGATAGTGACGTCCCGTGATCTTGCCGACCTCGTCCATGTAATGCTGGACGATCCCCGGGATGGCGTTATAGTACTTGTTCGCGGCTTCGCGGCCCTGGAAGTAGATGTCGGGGTTCTGTGCTGTGCCGCCCTGATGCGGGTGCTCCGGGTTCAGTGCGCGGGCACGGAAGGCGGCCACGGCATCGCGGTCGAGGAGCTTATCCATATCTTCATAGTCGATGAGCTCGATCTTCTGAACCTCATGGGAGGTACGGAAACCGTCAAAGAAGTGGAGGAACGGAACGGAGCCTTTGATCGCGGAAAGATGCGAAACAAGCGCAAGGTCCATGACTTCCTGCACGGACGCGGAAGCCAGCATGGCAAAACCGGTCTGGCGGCAGCTCATGACGTCGCTGTGATCGCCAAAGATCGACAGGGCATGCGCCGCGAGCGCACGGGCGCTGACATGGAACACGCCGGGCAAGAGCTCGCCGGAGATCTTATACATATTCGGGATCATCAGCAGCAGGCCCTGCGACGCCGTAAAGGTCGTCGTAAGCGCGCCGGCTTTCAGCGAGCCGTGGACTGCGCCCGCAGCACCGCCTTCAGACTGCATCTCCGCGATACGGACTTCCTGTCCGAACAGATTTTTGCGGCCGTTTGCTGCCCAATCGTCCGCGACCTCCGCCATCGGCGAGGAAGGCGTGATGGGATAGATCGCCGCTACATCGGAAAATGCATATGCAACATGCGATGCAGCGGTGTTGCCATCGATGGTCATGGTTTTTGCCATTGTTTTTCGTTCCTCCTGATCTGGAATTAGTTGAACCACGCCGAGTCGTTCCGAATTTGTTCGAAATGACCCGGCTCCTTCAACATATTATTATAATCCCGCGTTTTGCCGCTGTCAATCAAAGCGCATAAGAACATTTCCGTACCGATCCAACAGCAATGCCGGATCATCTTTTTTTGTGCTCCACGGCTTCTTTTCCCCGTTCCATTCGAAATCGCCTCCCTTTCCTTCGCCGGATACGGACACGCTCTCACCGGATCGCAGGCGCGTTCCCTCGGGAAAGCGGAACAGTTCTCCGCCGCGCATGGAAAACAGCATGCAGCCGGAAATGTCCGCGTCTGCGCCGTTGTTTTGAATGGTGACGGTTTGATCCTGCCGATCCACGGCCTTGATGCAAAGCTCCAGTCCCGTCTCTTCCCTCGCCGGCTGGCTGATCCGGAGTTCTCCGTCCGCGGACACCGTCATCAGAAGCCCGACATCGGTTTCATCCGTCACATACACCCGTGCGTTTGGGAGCGCGGCGATCACACGTGCGTTCGCGGAATTTTTATCCACGAGGCGGTCCG
>HF985510.1:16256-18871 GCA_000432015.1 Clostridium sp. CAG:1024
CGTGATCACTGCGAAGTCCGGACTGACGGCGCGTCCGAACGCATCGCTCGTCGCATCCGGATTGCCGTGGTTGCCGACCTTGAGCACATCCGCCTTGAGATCCGCGCCTGCGTTCAGAAGACTCTGCTCCTCCGGGAACTGCATATCCCCTGTAAACAGGAAGGTCTTCCCCGCCACGGCAAGGCGCAGCACCAGCGAATTATCATTGTCATCCTCGGCGTTATAGATGAGCGGCCCGATCACCTCAAGGGCCAGCCCGTTTCCGAGTTCGACCGTATCCCCGGCTTTGAGCGTTGTTACGGGGATGCCCGCCTTTTCAGCGCGCTGATCGATCTTATTCTTCCCGTTTTGCTTATCCATCGAGATCTCCGCACGGTAAACCCGATCGATCGAATACTCCCGTGCGAGCACCTGAAAGCCTCCGATGTGGTCTCCGTGCGTATGCGTAAGGAAAACACCGTCGAGCCGCTCGACGTCCATACATTGCAGCGCCGACAAAAGTCTCCAGATCGAAACGTCTTCTCCGGTATCGATCAGATAGTTTGCCGTACCGATCTGTATCAGCGCTGCGTCTGCGCGGCCAACATTTACAAAAAGGACTCTGCAAACAGCGTCGTCCGCTTTATGCGTCGGTTCTGCCGCTGCGCTTCCGGACGGTTCCTCCGTTCTCTCCGGCTGCAGCACGGTCTCCGGCATATGCTCCGGATCTTTTTGGCTTCTATCGCAACCAAGCGTCCCACACAAAAGCACCAGACAGAGCAGCAGGATCAGCAGGATCATGCGGTTCGGTTTCCTTTTCAAAGGCAGTCCCTCCCATTCCTCAGCGTGCAGGCGGTCTCAGAGCGCAATGCTGACATTGCATCCAACACGACC
Organism: Clostridium sp. CAG:1024; assembly: GCA_000432015.1. Classification (GTDB taxonomy): domain Bacteria; phylum Bacillota; class Clostridia; order Christensenellales; family CAG-138; genus CAG-1024. The sequence goes on from HF985510.1 coordinate 17,130, forward strand.
CCCGTCCTTGCCGCAGGCTTGCGGCATAAGCAAATTCTGTGCTCATCTTATCCCGTGCTCCGACCTTTCGACAAGGGCTCATGTCGACTTGTTACAGGAAGTTCAAATTCGCTCCGCCCCTGATTTTGATTACCTACACNNNNTGATTTTAATTACTTACACGACTCTGCGCCTGCGCCGGGCAGCGGCGTGAGCGTTCTCTGCCATATCCCCCGGAAAGCGCTCGCCGCAAAACCTGTTCCGGCCGGTAGCTGTCCCGACCGTTTTCATGCTATACTGTCAACGGGAGGGATGGCTTGATGGAATGCTTGTCCAAGCGCAGACTGCTCTGGACGCTGTTTTACAACATGCTCTACATCAGCGCTTTTACATTCGGCGGCGGCTTTGTTATCGTGACGCTCATGAAGCGCCGCTTTGTTGATGGCCTGCACTGGCTCACCGAGGAGGAAATGCTGGACTTTACTGCGCTTGCCGAGTCTTCACCCGGCGCGATCGCGGTCAATGCGGCGATCCTTGTCGGGAGAAAGCTCTGCGGTTTTCCCGGGATGCTCGCCGCAGTTTTCGGAACCATTCTGCCGCCTATGATCATTCTTATCCTGGTCTCGCTCTGCTATTCTGCCTTTCTTTCAAACAAATATGTTGCCGCCGTGCTCCGCGGGATGCAGGCGGGCGTCGCCGCCTTGATGTTTGACGTGGTCTGCGGGCTGGGCGGCAGCGTACTGCGCAAGCGGTGCGCGATACACATTGTTCTGATGTTCGCCGCATTCATCGCAGTGCTGTTCTTTAAGGTCAACGTGATCTGCCTTCTTCTTGCTGCGGCCGTCGTCGGTGTATGCCTCGCACTTTTCGAGCGGAAAAGGGGGCAGGGCGCATGAACTGTTTTCGTCTTTTTTTGTGTTTCCTGCAAGTCGGTCTGTTCAGTGTCGGCGGCGGATATGCAGCCATCCCGCTGATCGAAAGCGGCGTTGTCGATGCGAACGGCTGGCTGACGATGCAGGAATTTGCAAACCTTGTGACGATCGCAGAAATGACGCCAGGCCCGATCGCGATCAACGCTGCTACATTTGTCGGGATGCGCATCGCCGGCCTGCCCGGCGCACTTACGGCGACCTTTGGCTGCATCCTTCCCTCCTGCATCATTGTTTCTCTTCTCTCGCGGTTATATCACCGGCAGCGCGAGAACGCCCTGTTTCAGCATGTGCTGTCCTCCATGCGTCCCGTGATCGTTGCGCTCATTGCCTCTGCCGCCGTTTCGATCTTTTGGACAGCGGTCTCTTCGACGTCCGCTATTTCCTTCGACCGGATCTGCTGGTTTGATCTTGTGCTCGTCATTACAGCCTTTCTCGTTCTCCGAATAAAGCGGTGGAATCCGATCCTTGTGATGGCGCTCTGCGGCGTCGCGGAGCTTGGATTTCAGATGCTCGTCGGAGGACCGGCATGAAAGCAAAAACCTCCCGCACTTTGATCCGTGCGGGAGGCTTTTTTAGTGGTTCAAGTGATTAGAGCGTAACGGCCGTGCCGCTCTTGCCAACGATCGCATCCTTTGCATTCTCAAGAGAAGCGATGATGGTCTTATGACCGCTCTTTGCAAAGGAAATGGCCGCCTGTACTTTGGGCAGCATGCTGCCGGGTGCAAAATGTCCTTCTTTGCAATACTGCTCGGCTTCCGCCACGGTCATGTGCTCGAGCGACTTCTGATCCGGCTTGCCCCAATTGATGGCGACGCGGTCAACGGCGGTCAG
>HF985510.1:18901-42611 GCA_000432015.1 Clostridium sp. CAG:1024
ATGTCCGCATCGATGAGCTCTGCAAGCTTTGCGGAGGCAAAGTCTTTGTCGATAACGGCGGGCGTTCCGACGAGTTTGCCGTCCTTCTCGATGACCGGGATGCCGCCGCCGCCGACGGTGATGACCACATGGCCCGCGGAGATCAGCGTCTTGACCGCTTCCTTCTCAATCACGTCTACGGGCTTCGGAGAGGGAACGACCTGGCGATAGCCGCGGCCTGCGTCTTCGACCATGGTGTAGCCCTTTTCCTCGTGGATCTTCTCAGCCTGTTCCTTCGTATAGAACGCGCCGATCGGCTTCGACGGCTTCTGGAAGGCGGGATCCTTCTCGTCTACGAGCACCTGCGTCACGACCGTTGCAACGCACTTGTTGATGCCGCGCTTCTGCATTTCGTTATGAATACCGTTTTGCAGATGGTAACCGATGTAGCCTTGGCTCATCGCGCCGCACTCGGGGAAGGGCATGGCCGCCTTGATGGCACCTGCTTCCGCAGCGGTGGACATGCCGAGGTTGATCATGCCGACCTGCGGTCCATTGCCGTGTGCGATAACGACGTCGTTTCCCTGCTCGATGAGATCAACGATCGAGGTTGCCGTTCCGGTGATGAGCTTCAACTGTTCTTCCGGGGTATTTCCGAGCGCATTGCCGCCCAGTGCGATCACGATTTTTGCCATAAATTGCTTTCTTCCTTTAATAATTGATATGGTGGTACTACAAGTATATCACACAATTTGTAATGTTGCATCACAATTATTGTATTTCTTGAAAAACACACCCATCTTTTTTGCTGCCGTGCTTATTCCTCCGGCATCGAAATATAAAACGTTGCGACAAGGAGCGCATGATCCGTCGCCTGGGTTTCCTGCGTATCCACCATGTGCACATCCGATGCGATAAGGCCGTCCGAATACAGGATATTATCAATGATCTTCGGCCGTGCGCCCGTTCCGAACGTGCTCTGATCCATATTCGCAAAGTGGATATCCGGCATGTAGCGTGCAAGCCTCGGCGGCGAGCAGTTGAAATCACCCGTCACGGTATAGAGATCGACGCCCGTTGCCGCAAGCGTATAGGCCAAAGAGGCGATGTTCACGGACTTCTGATACATTTTTGACGCGCACAGATGCGTGTTGAACACATACACGGCGCCTTCATTCAGCAGCACGCGCGCGTATCCCAAGGCGCGCGGTTCCTTGCCGTATACGACGTCCAGCTTCCAAGCTTCCGCGTCAATGATCGGATAGCGCGAAAGGATCGCCGTACCAAACTGTCCTTCGTCGTAGTCCGTCGCAGGGCAAAAGGCATAATACGGGTATCCTGCGGCTTTTGCAAGCTCTTTTGTCCAGTCCTTGCCGTTCCCGCGCACCGTATTCTTGTCGATCTCCTGTATGCCCACGATATCCAGGGCTTCCCGCTGCAGGAGCGCCGCGATCCGTCCAAGACGCGCAGTTGTTCGAACGCCATGCACGTTCAGCGTACCGATCCGGTAGCGGATCACGCCGGTCTGGTGCAGGTCTTTCCGCTCAATCTCGATATTCTCAGCCGGAAGATACCCCGCCATGCCCTGAAACAGGATCTGAACGTATCCGTCCTCTTCGCCTAGCACAGCATATTGCTCACCCGTGTGCGCCGTTCCGTAATTCTTTCCGGCGCCTTTTTTCTTGCGCACATAAACGCCGCGTTCTTCCGCCTGAACCGTGCCGAGCAGAACCTCGTCCGCCTGTTCCACAAGCGGTGCGCCCGTCGGAGACGGATACGGTGTCGCCCATTCGGGCGTCGGTTCGGGCGTACTGCCCGCGAGCGTTTCTTCCGGCGGATCCGTCGGAATCGGCACAAAAGTGATCTTTGGCGTTACCGTTGGAATACAATCGTTTACGGAGGGCGTTCTCGTCGGCGCAGGCGTTGCAGTCGGTGCGGGCGTGTTTGGAAGCGCCGTCGCGGTCTGCTCTTCCGTCTGCGGCGACTCTCGCACGAATGCGCAGCCGCAGCACAGGAAAACAGCCATCAACAGGCACGCCCGACGCAAGCACCGATACCAACGATCCCACATACTGCTCTTCTTTTTCCTCCGATCTCTCTGCTCGTATCTATTCTATCATCAACCGGCAGAATTGCAACCGTCCAGATTTTGACGCTGTGAAAAACGCCCGTTCTAGTGGGGTGGTGCCGCTTCGCCCGGCGCAGGTCCGGGGATCTTCCTTCGACATGAGAAGACTGTCCTTTCACAGCATCCGCTGCGCTCTGTATTGAGAACGCGCAGGCGGGCAACTGTGTTCTCCCCCGGCTTTCGCCACGCGCACGCGTTGGCGGCTTGTATTTTACGAGGAGCCGTTTCGTTTTCGTCGTTTCCCCTGTCGTTTTTAAGTGGGTGCGTCTTTCGTTTCCGATATGCGCTGTTTTTCGCCGCCAAAAGCAGAAACGGGGGCAAGAATTTGCCCCCTCGACCGAGCTGTCGCTTACTCGTCGTCATCATCGTCGTCATCATTGTCGTCAATGGCTTCCGCATTCGCTTTCTGCATTGCTTCTATTATACGCTCCATGTGTTTTGCCATATTGTCTTTGTCCAGCTCCGCGATGATCCGCAATGCCTCCAGCATTGCAAGCGTTTGTGCCGTGTCTATTCCACCGTTCTTTCCCATGGTTCCCTTCACCCTCCTTTATGCATAGAGTATACTCTCTCTTGGTGCAGGAAGGCAAGCGCGGGGAATTACCGCCGCATCGCTCAATATGCAACTTGTACATCCCTCATGTAAAAACGCTGTCGTATGTGTTACATATGACAGCGATCATACTGCTTCCGGCAAAATCAACAATCCATTCAGGGAACGGCGCTCCGTGTCTTCGGAACGCCGCCCCTATTCTTTCTTACAAAACCAGTCGATCGCTGACCTCGTCACTGCCCGCGCTCTCCGAAAAGCGTTCCAAAAGGGCTTCAACGGTCAGTTTTTTCTTCTCTTCGCCGGATACATCGACCGCGACACGCCCGTCGTGCATCATGATCAGGCGATTGCCGTAACGAATCGCATCCCGCATATTATGCGTTACCATAAGAGAGGTCAAGCCGTGTTCCTCGATGATCTGTTCGGACAATTCCAGCACCTTTCTCGCCGTTTTGGGATCGAGCGCGGCCGTATGCTCGTCCAGAAGCAAGAGCTTCGGCTTTTGCAGCGTTGCCATGAGCAATGTCAACGCCTGCCGCTGACCGCCGGACAGAAGCTTGACCTTGGTGGAAAGACGATCCTCCAGGCCGAGATCCAGCCGCCGCAGCTGCTCTTTGAACATCTCGCGTTCCTTCTGCGTGATGCCCCATCGCAAGCCGCGCTTTTGCCCGCGGCGCAGCGCAAGCGCAAGGTTCTCTTCGATCCACATGTTACCGGCAGTTCCCATCATGGGATCTTGGAACACGCGGCCAAGCAGCTTTGCCCTGCGGTGCTCCGGCATATGCGTCACGTTCTGTCCATCGATCCAGATCTCGCCGGAAGTGGGCGCATACGCGCCGCTCACGCAGTTCAGCAGCGTTGATTTTCCGGCGCCGTTGCCGCCGATGACCGTCACAAATTCGCCGGGCGCGAGGTGCAGATCCACGCCCGCTAGCGCCGTTTTTTCATTGACCGTACCCGCATGGAATACGATCTTCACTGCTTTCATTTCGAGCATTGCCGTGCCTCCTCCCTTGCGGCCTTTCTCGCCTGTGCTTTCTGTTTGAGCGTAGGCAGGGACAGCGCGACCGCCACTGTCAGGGCAGTAAAGAGCTTCAGATCATTTGCGGGCATTCCGAGTTTTAGGACCAATGCGATGATAAGGCGGTAGCAGATCGCGCCGAATACCAGCGAACGCAGCGACTGTGAAAAGGTCTTTTTCCCAAACAGCACCTCGCCGATGATGAGAGAGGCCAGCCCGATCACAATGGATCCCGTTCCCATCTGGATGTCCGCAAAGGTCTGGCTTTGTGCGATCAAACCGCCGGACAGGGCGACAAGGCCATTGCTGAGCACGAGTCCCAGTATCTTCATAGCGTCGGTGTTCACACCCTGTGCGCGCGCCATACGGGCATTGTCGCCCGTCGCACGGACTGCGCAGCCGATCTCCGTGCCGAAGAACCAGTAAACGAACCCGAGTACCGCCAGAACGAACAGCAGTCCCACCGCAATCATGGAAAGATTGCGCGAAAGCCCAAGTGCGCCGAATCCGTCAAACACGGTCGGCATACGCAGCAGGGAGACGTTTGCCTTGCCCATGATGCGCAGGTTGATCGACCAGAGCGCGATCATGGTCAAAATGCCGGACAGCAGCGCCGGAATATGCAGCGCGGTGTGCAGCAGCCCCGTCGCAAGGCCGGCGAGCATCCCGCCGAGCGCTGCAAGCACCAGCGCAAGCAGCGGATGAATACCAGCCGCAATGCACACGGCCGCGATGGCAGCCCCCATGGTGAGGCTGCCTTCTACGGTCAGATCCGCAATGTCCAGCACACGGTAGCTGATGTAAACGCCGCAGGTCATAAGCGTCCAGAGCAGTCCTAACGCCACCGCGCCCAAGAATTCATTCCACATGAGACGGTACCTCTCTCATCAGCCGCGCAGTTTATTCCGCATATTGCGCAAGTTCATCGGGGATCTTCAGTCCGATGGCCTCCGCTGTCGCCGCATTGATCCTGTAATCAAACTCCGTCAGGCTCTCGATGGGCATTTCCGCAATGTTCGCGCCCTCTTTCAGAATGCGCACCGCCATGAGTCCCGTCTGGTGGCCAAGGTTGTAGTAGTTGATGCCGAGCGTCGCAAGACCGCCGTTGTCAACCATGCCGGATTCGCCGCAGATGACCGGGATCTTCGCTTCGTTTGCAACGCCTGCGACAACGGGCATGGACGATGCGAGCGTGTTGTCCGTCGGAATGTAGATGGCGTCGCACTTGCCGACGAGGGTCTGCATCGCCTGCTGCACATCATTGGTGGAAGTCACCGTGATCTCTTCATAGCCAAGTCCCAGCGCTTCGATCTCCGCCTTTGCGATACCGGCCTGCAGCACCGAATTGTCCTCGCCGCCATTGTAGATGCAGCCGATGGTCTTGGTATCGGGTGCAAGCTGCACGATCAATGCGATCTGCTCCTTGATGGGGTTCATATCCGTCGTGCCGGAAACATTGCCGCCAGGCGCCGCATTGCTGTTGACGAGCTTTGCGCTCTCATAATCCGTAACGGCGGTCGCAAGGATCGGGATCTCCGTCGTTTTGCCTGCCATAGCTTGTGCGGCAGGCGTTGCGATCGCAAGGATCAAATCGACCTTCTCGCCGAGGAAGCGCTCACCGATTGTGGAAAGATTCGATTGGTCGCCCTGTGCGTTTTGCAGGTCGATCTCGACCGTTTCACCGTCAACAAAGCCGTTTTCGGCAAGCGCCGCGATGAATCCCTCGCACGCGCTGTCCAGCGCCGCGTGCTCCGCAAGCTGCACGATGCCGACGCGCGGCAGTCGATCCTTTTCTCCCGCATCCACCGCGGGGGCGGTCGTGCAGCCGGCGAGCGCCGCAACAAGCAGCAGCGCCGTAAGCACCGAAATCAACTTTTTGCCTGTCTTTTTCATGTTGTTTTTCCTCCGTTTCTCTTGTCAGGTGCAAAAAAAGTCCTTTCCCGACGATTCGGAAAAGGACGGACGCACCGTGTTACCACCTTTTTTCCCCGCCGCCTCACAGCCTGCGGGCTCAGCAAGCAATCCAACAATCGCTCTGCGCTGTAACGGGCGCCCCCGGATCGGCTTACTGAGCGATTTTCGCGCCGTTCTGCCCATCGACTCGCCGAATGTAATTCCTCTACGGCCCCGCTGCTTTTGTTTCACCCCGTTCAAAAGCTCTCTGCCAGCTCACAGACCGTTCGTACTTGTTTCGGGTCAACGTCATTTTTGATTTTCTGTATTGTAGTATATCATATATCATTTGTCAAGCGCATTTTCTCTTTTTTTGAAAAAAAATCGCGCGAACCAAACAGTTCACGCGATTCTATTCGAGTTTGTCGTTTTGCCGTGTCAGATCCTCGCCACACCGGTGTCCCTCGCCGCTTTTGCAACAGCCGCGGCGACTGTCTGCCCAACGCGCGGGTCAAACGCCTTGGGAATGATATACTCCGCTGAAAGCTCTTCCTCGGTAATCAGGCCCGCAAGCGCCCGCGCTGCCGCGATCTTCATCGCATCATTGATATCGCGCGCGCGTACATCGAACGTCCCGCGGAAGATGCCCGGAAACGCCAGAACATTGTTGATCTGATTGGGATAGTCGCTGCGACCGGTCGCAATCACTTTTGCACCGCCCGCTTTCGCATCGTCCGGGAAGATCTCCGGCGTGGGGTTCGCGCAGGCAAACACGATCGCATCGCGATTCATGGTGCGCACCATCTCCGTCGTGACCATGCCCGGTGCGGAAACGCCGATAAATACATCCGCGCCGACCAGCATATCCGCAAGGCTGCCCGTTCTCTTTTCACGATTGGTCAAAAGCGCCATCTCGTTTTTAATGGGATTCATGCCCTCGCTGCGGCCCTCGTAGATCGCGCCCTTGCGGTCGCAAAGCGTAATATTGCGGAACCCGTCCGAAAGCAGGAGCTTCGTAATGCTGATCGCGGCCGCGCCCGCGCCATTGATAACGACGCGCACGTCCTCCTTCGTTTTCCCTACGACCTTCAGCGCATTGGTCAGACCCGCGAGCGTGATGACCGCCGTTCCGTGCTGATCGTCATGGAAGATCGGAATGTCGCATTTTTCCTTCAATTTCTTTTCGATCTCAAAACAGCGCGGCGCGGCGATATCCTCAAGGTTTACGCCGCCGAAGCTGCCGGAGATCAGGTAAATCGTGTTCACGATCTCGTCCACATCCTTGGACTTGATGCAGAGCGGAAAAGCATCCACGCCGCCGAAGGACTTGAACAGCACGCACTTGCCTTCCATAACGGGCATTCCCGCCTCGGGGCCGATATCGCCGAGACCCAGCACCGCCGTGCCGTCCGTTACAACAAGGCAGAGATTCCAGCGGCGTGTCAGCTCATAGGAGCGGTCAACATCCTTCTGGATTGCAATGCAGGGCGCCGCGACGCCCGGCGTGTAAGCAAGCGACAGATCCTCTTTTGTTTTTACAGGTACGGTCGCTACTACCTCGATTTTCCCCTTCCACTCTTCATGTTTCTTCAGCGATTCTTTTGCGTAATCCATAGCGTTTCTCCTTACTTTTCAAAGGGAAAGGTATAGGGGAGCTTCAGCTCGTCGCGCACGGCGATCAGCTCTTTCTGGATCGCTTCGCCGACAGGTACCCCCTTATCCTTTCGCTCCTGCCAGGCGATGTACTCCTTTTCGCCAGCGGTGTAGATGCGTTCCGCGCCCGGCGCCTTTTCCGACGCGCGCAGTCCGCGGCAAATGCCGCCCGCAGTCTTTTTAAATGTATCGGCGCCCATAAAGAACTCCGGGTTGATAACAAAGAAGAAGTGACCGAGATGATACATGCGGTTATTTCCGTTCTCATCCTTGCCGCTGAGCGCTTTCATGAACGGGCCGCCCGTCAGTGCTGCCGAGAGGATCTCAACAACGGTCGTAAAGCCGTATCCCTTGTAGCCGCCGGTCTCTTCACCCATTCCGCCGAGCGGGAGCAGGGCGCAGTTGCCTCTGCGCATCTCCTTCAGAATCTCAGCGGATTCCGTCATCGTCTTGCCGTCCTTCGTGACGACAAGCCCGGCGGGCGTCGGTTTCCCGCTTCTTGCGTAGTACTCGATCTTTCCGTTTTGAATGGTCGAAGTCGCGCAGTCAAGGTTAAACGGAAACGCCTCGTCCGTCGGCATGGTGAAAGTCAGCGGGTTTGTACCCATCATCGGCTCCACGCCGAAGGTCGGCGCAACGGACGGCCGCGCGTTCGTGCCGGTGATACCGATCATCCCCGCCTTTTCTGCCATCATTGTCCAATAACCCGCGATGCCGTAATGTGTGGAGTTGCAGATCGCGCCGCCTGCCATGCCGTAGGTCTTTGCCTTTTCGATCAGCATTTCCATCATGCGATGGCTCGCGACCATGCCCATGCCGTCGTGCGCGTCCATTACCACGGTCGTCGGCGTCTCTTTCAAGATCTCGATCTCCGTCACGGGTTTCAGCGTTCCGTTGATGATCCGGTCGATGTAGATGGGCTTGAATCGGTTGCAGCCATGGCTCTCAATGCCGCGGCGGTCGCTTTCAAGCAGCACATCCGCACAGATGGCCGCATCCTCTCTCGGTACGCCGTAACCGGCAAACGCATCGGTCAAAAAAGCGTTCATCAATTCCCATGATACATAAGGTCTTGTTTCGGTCATTCGCCTGTTCTCCTTTTGTGAAGTCTTGCGCGCGGCAGAATATCCGGGCGCAGAAGACATCGTTTCATTCTGTTTTTATTGTATACGAGCGAAATGGAAAATACAAGCTTCCGTCCATTTACAGCGTTTTCAGGCGATCATTAAGCTTTTCGTAGATCACTCGCATACAAGGTTCTGTGCAGCGTTCGACCGCATCCGCAAGCGGCATCCAGAGCACGCCGCTGTTTTCGTCGGGCTTGCAGCGCAGCCGCTCCCGCTCGTCCGCTTCAATGAGATAGGTACAGTTGAGGTGAAGATGGGAAGAGACATACGTTCCGCGCTTGACGTGTCCGTTCACGGTCAAAATCTCAAGCGAATAGATCCGATCCAGCAAAAGCTTCCCGCCGCAAATGCCGGTCTCCTCTTTCGCCTCCCGCAGTGCGACCGCGGCGAGATTGCCGTCGCCGTCCGCATGACCGCCCGTCCAGCTCCAGGAATCGTAAATATTGTGATATGCCATGAGCACGCGATCCCGCGCGCTGTTCACGATCCAGGCGGAAGCAGTAAAATGGCAGAGCGGATTTTCCCGCGTCAGCACGTCGTCAAACCTGTCAAGATAAACAAGCATCAGTCCGCGGTCGGCCTGTTCCTGCGCGCATTGCGGCTTGTACGCCGCAATCTGTTCTCTGAGTTCCATATGTTTTCCCCGATATGGCAGAGCGGATGCAGTCGCCCCGCATCCGCCCTTGAAATATACCCTCTGTTCAACCGATCGTTTCAAGCGCCGCTTTTGCGACGTTCTCCGGCGTCATGCCGAACTCACGGAAGAGAACCCCCGCGGGTGCGGATGCACCGAAATGATTGATCGACACGACCTTGCCGTCAAGCCCTATATACTTATGCCAGCCGTAATCGCTCGCAGCCTCCACGGCGACGCGGGCGCGCACCGCTTTCGGAAGCACAGACTCACGGTATGCCGCATCCTGCATATCAAACAGGTTCGTACAGGGCATGGAGACCACGCGTGCATGTACGCCCTTGTCCGCAAGAATCTTTGCCGCTTCCATCACGGTCTCGACCTCGGAACCGGAGGCCATGAGGATCACGTCGGGCTTGCCGTTTTCGGCATCGCAAAGGATGTAGCCGCCCTTGCCGGCTTCACGGCCCGTTTCCGCAAGCTGCGGCAGGTTCTGACGCGAAAGCGCCATGACGGCAGGCATCTTATGTGAAAGAGCCGCAAGATAGCAGGCGGACGTCTCCCGCATGTCCGCAGGACGGAACACGAGCGTATCCGGCGTTGCACGAAGGCTGGCGAGCTGCTCGATCGGCTGGTGCGTCGGTCCGTCCTCTCCCACGCCGATGCTGTCATGCGTGAGCACATAGGTAACGGGAAGCTTCATGAGCGCAGCAAGACGAAGCGCAGGCTTCAGATAATCCGCGAACACAAGGAACGTTGCGCAGTATGGACGCAGGCCGCCATAGAGCGCGATGCCGTTGCAGGCCGCAGCCATGGCGAACTCACGGATGCCGAAATGAATATTCTTGCCCTCCCGATGCTCCGGGGAATAGAAGGCTTCTCCCTTGAGCTCCGTCTTGTTGGACGGCGCAAGATCCGCGCTGCCGCCGAACAGGTTCGGAAGGTATGCGTTCAGTTGATTCAGGATCGCGCCGCTCGTTGCGCGAGTCGCCATGGGCTTGTCCGCCGCAAAGAGGCTCTCGTCGTTCAAAAGCGCCTCCGGCAGCTTATCGCTGTGATATTCCTGCCAAAGCTTGTACAGCTCCGGATACGCGGTTTTGTAGCGAGCGAACATCTCGTTATACTCAGCTTCCGCCTTCTCAAAGCCGGGCAGGAAAGCAGCGTATGTTGCACGAACATCCTCCGGCACGACGAAAGTGTCCTCCGTCCAGCCGTAGAATTCCTTCATCTTCACGATATTTTCCTCGCCGAGCGGCTCGCCGTGCGCAGAGGCCTTGCCCTCTTTTGCGGTGCCGTGCGCGATGTTCGTATGCACGATGATCAGCGACGGTGTATCCGTTCTCTTTGCGTGCTCGAGCGCTGCCGTGACCGCATCGATGTCCTCGCCGCTTGCGACCTGCTGCACATCCCAGCCGTAAGCTTCGTAGCGTTTCTGAACATCCTCTGTGAGCGCAATATCCGTGCTGCCCTCGATCGTGATGCGGTTGCTGTCATAGAGCGCGATCAGCTTGCCGAGTTTCATCGTGCCGGCCATTGCTGCGGCTTCCGCCTGGACGCCCTCCATCATGCAGCCGTCGCCCATAAGCACATAGGTGTAGTTATCGACGACCGGGTACCCCTCGCGATTGAAAATGGCCGCAAGATGGCTCTCCGCCATTGCCATGCCGACCGCCGTCGCGATACCCTGGCCCAAAGGACCGCTCGTGCTTTCCACGCCCACCGTGTGACCGAATTCCGGATGTCCCGGCGTTTTGCTTCCCCACTGACGGAACTGCTTGAGATCCTCGATAGTGAGCGGGTAGCCGAACAGATGCAGCAGCGAATATTCAAGCGCGGAAGCATGCCCTGCGCTCAGCACAAAGCGGTCGCGCGCCTGCCACGCCGGATCTTTCGGATTATGCTTCATCTGCTTCCACAGCGCATACGCCATGGGCGCGGAGCCGATCGCCATGCCGGGATGCCCGCTGTTTGCCTTCTGCACCGCCTCGACGGCAAGCATACGAATCGCGGTGATCGCTCTCTTATCAGCACTTGTCAAACGTTCTACTACCTCCATCCTTCTATTCAGCGCCATACCTGCAAACAATGCCTGCCGCGGCGGCCGACGAATGATACCCGTTTCTTCGGCGGTCGTCAAAAGCGTCTTTCCCGACCGTCCCGGTACAGCTAATCTTATCATGTTTCCCCTCGCCTGACAAGCGGAACAACGCGTTGGCGGGCGCATGAAGCAGACGGCGCGTCAACGTTCGTTTTCATCGACGTTCTCCACGGCTTTCATGCGGCCGGTCAGACGATCGAGATTTTCTACGGTGCGACGATCCATGAAATGCTCGATCTTTTCGACCTGTTCCAGCTCGTCCGCCGTGCCGTTCAGCGTGCAGAAAAATGCTTGCAGCACCCGGTGACGATACAGCAGATACCGGCCGGCCTCCTTTCCGCGTGCGGTCAGCTTCAAAAAGCCGTAGCGTTCGTAATCCAAATATCCCGCATCCCGAAGATTGGAGGCCATTTTGGAGGCGGACGACGGCTTAACATGAAGCATTCGCGCGAGCTCACTGATCCGCACGACGCGCCCCTCGTCCTCCATTCTCGCGATCATTTCAAGATAGTCCTCCATGGCCGCGCTCGGCTGCTCCGTCTCGATCCTTTCATATCCCTTCATCGTATAAAACCCGCTTCGCTCTTGCGTTGTAACCAGCCTCCCTCTTTGGAACCGTTTTTTTCCGGATTTAATAGTATATGACACCGGGAAACAGAGTTTCCCGCAACGAATATTGTTTCGAGGTGCCAACATCATGAATAACCAACGCTGTCTCTCTGACATACGTCCCGGCGAAAAAGCGACCGTTTCAGCACTGCGCACGGAAGGCAGTATGCGGCGCCGGCTTCTCGATATCGGTCTGATCGAAAACACCGACGTGGAGTGCCTCGGACGCAGCCCGGCCGGGGATCCCTCCGCATATCTGATACGCGGCGCGGTCATCGCCATTCGCGCTGCGGACTGCCGCGGCATTCTCATTGCACCGTAAACAGGAGGAAACGTCTATGGGACTTACCATGCAGTCCGTCGGTTCCGGCGCGCTGGACGCCGGTCTCAGTATTCAGCGTCAAGCCCCCTCCGACCGCGTCGTCGCTGTTGCGGGGAACCCAAATGTCGGCAAAAGTACCGTGTTCAACGCATTGACAGGGATGAACCAACACACGGGAAACTGGCCGGGAAAGACCGTCACAAACGCACAGGGCGTGTTCTGTACGGCGGCGCGGCGCTACATTCTTGTGGACATCCCCGGCACATATTCCCTCATGGCGCACTCACAGGAGGAAGAGATCGCGCGCGACTTTCTCTGTTTCGGCGCGCCGGATGCGGTCGTGGTCGTTTGTGACGCAACCTGTCTTGAGCGCAATCTCAACCTCGTCCTGCAGGTGCTTGAGATCACAAAGCGTGTGATTGTCTGCGTCAATCTGATGGACGAAGCGGAACGCAGGCGTATTCGGATCGACTTTGAAACGCTTTCCGCGAGACTCGGCGTTCCCGTGATCGGCGTGACCGCGCAAAAACGGCCGACACTTGCGCCGCTTGAGTCCGCGTTGGATGCGCTCTGCGCGGAGACATCGCCGTCGGCGTCGGTCTCGGAATCCCAGCCGCCGGTCCTTTATGCGCCGCCCATTGAAGCCGCGGTTTCTTTTGTTTCCCACGCGCTGAGGACGTACCTTCCCGCGTCGTGCGGGCTTTCGCTTCGATTTGTTTCGCTCAAGCTTCTCGAAGGAGATGCGTCGCTGCTTCGTTCTCTTTCCGATGCGCTCGGAGAGGACCTGCTCAAGGTAAAGCGTATCGCGGAGGCCGTTGCACGGGCGAACGAACTGCTCGCGGCGCACGATCTCGTCGCCGATGCTTTCAAAGACGCTGTCGTTGCGTCCATCGTACACTATGCGGAGGAGCTTGCCGCCGCAGCGGTGTCCTGTCAAAGCAGCCGCCGCGCGGCGTTTGACCGCAGCATGGATCGCATCCTGACAGGCCGCGCTGCCGGATACCCGGTGATGCTGCTTCTGCTTGCGCTCGTGTTCTTTCTCACGATCAGCGGTGCGAATTACCCCTCCGCGCTTCTCTCAAAGGCGCTGTTTACTGTCCAAGACTGGCTGAGCGCGCTGTTTTTCCGGCTCAACGCGCCCGACTGGCTGCACGGCGCGCTGGTCCTCGGCGTCTATCGGGTGCTCGCCTGGATCGTGTCCGTTATGCTGCCGCCCATGGCAATCTTTTTTCCGCTCTTTACGCTGCTGGAGGACATCGGCTACCTCCCGCGCGTCGCCTACAATCTCGACAAGCCGTTTCAGCGCTGCCACGCATGCGGCAAGCAGGCGCTGACCACCTGCATGGTTTCCTGAAGAATGCGGTTATCCTATGGTATAGTCCTTCTGCGATGGTTCCGTCTGAAAGCGATAGAAGATTCTGACGGTCTGTCGTCTCACCCGTCCAAGCGTGCTCTGCTCGTAGACTCCCTGTTCGATCTCGATGCGTTCGATCAGCTGAAACAGCAGTGCAGGCGTCAGCTCCGGGTCATGTATGATCCGCCGGAGCTTGCCTTCCAGTTTTTCACGCAAAGCCCGTTCCGCTTCCTCTTCCGCCTCGCCGCGCGATTCAGCCGTTCTCATGCGTCTCTCCAATGCTTCCGATTCCTTCCCATACTTGAGCAGGAGATCGTTCATTCGTGTATCGCACAGCCGTCCTGCGGCATGATCCTCATACAGCTTTTCAATGATGCTTTCGATCAGCCGAAGTCTGTTTCGCAATGAAAGCAGCGCACTCGCGTGCTCCTTCTTCTGCGTCCGGCCTTGCCATGCGCGCCATACGGTTTCAAGAATCGCTTCCCGCTCTTCATCACCCATACAAAGCTGCTCCTTCAGCGACCTTTGCACAAGTTCATACAGCGCATTATAGTCAATAAAATGATTGCTGCATTCCCCTCGTCCATAGAGCTTATATCCTCCGCAGGTCAAGTTTGCGGGCGATCCCTTCTTCCGCGTGCCTGTGGCCGACATGCAGCGTCCGCAGTCGGCGCACTTTGCAATGCCCGAGAACAGGTTCCTAAACGCGCCCTTCTTTTTGCAGCGTCTTGCCGCGGAATGCCTGCGGACAAGTTCAAAGGTGTCCTGATCCACAAGCGCCTCATGCGTATTCTCGACCACAATCCATTCGTCGCCCGGTCTGCGGATCGTCGCGCGGCTCTTAAAGGAGACTTTCGAGGTTTTGCCCTGCACGGTATTTCCAAGGTACACGGCATTCCGCAGCATTTTAGCGATCGTCGCGGCCGTCCATTCCTGTCGCTTGGAGCAGCGTCTTGCATCCAGTCCATCATGCGTCATACAGCGATAGACAGCGGGCGGCGGTATTCCCTGTCCATTGAGCGTGCGTGCGATCTCTGACGGCGGCGTGCCGTTTGCCGCCAGTTGAAATATCTTCTTTACGATCTCTCCGGAGCAAGGGTCAACGACCAGATGATTGTTATCCGATATGTCCTTCTGATACCCATACGGTGCAAAGGCTGCAATATACGCGCCGTCCCGCATTTTTGTCAGGAACGCGGAACGGATCTTTCGGGAAGTGTCGCGAGCGTACATTTCATTGATGACGTTTTTAAACGGCGCGACGTCCGTATATGGGGAATCCGAGTCATACCCATCGTTGACGGCGATGCAGCGGACGCCCTTTCCCGGGAAATACAGCTCCGTGTACTGTCCCGTCATGATATAATCGCGTCCCAAGCGCGACAGATCTTTGGTGATCACGAGATCGATCTTCTTTGCCTCGATGTCTGCGATCAGCCGCCGAAACCCCGGCCTGTCAAAATTCGTGCCGCTCCAGCCGTCATCCACATACTCTTCAACAACGGGATAGCCGTTGTCCGCGGCATAGTCCTGAAGCATTCGTCGCTGCGTTGCGATACTCGCACTCTCGCCCGCCCCATCATCATCCCTGGACAGGCGCATATACAGTGCCGCTCTGTAGGTTGCATTTTCTCTCATGTTCCTTCCTCATAAGCCGAATCGCCGCCTGTATGATCCGTACAGGGACACGGCGGTCCCGCCAAAAGCCAGTCGGTCAAAAGCTCCTCCAAAAGCTGTTCGAGCGGCACATTCGATACGGATTCCGTTATAACGGAATAGACATCCAGCGCTGTCAGCTTTATCACCCTCTCAAAGAATTCTTACGCGCAGAAACAGAAATTTTGCCTGTCCGCGCCAGAGTCCGGCAATGCGCCGTCCGCTTTTTATGGGGGCGCCGCAACGGACCGCCTACCCGCGCGAAATTGCTTGGAAGCGGTGAAAAACCGGCAAAGGCGCTCCCGCCTCGGAACGCGTGTCTCCCTGTTTACACTAAATTCACAGCTATATTCGCCGTCATATGATAAAATGCATTGGTAACCTTTTGCGGCGCGCGCATAGGTATCAATGGGAGGCATTGCAATGAAAGTCATTTTTCAGTTGATCGGATTTCTGGTGGTCATTCTGCTGCTGTTGACCGCCGTGTTGTTCTATCTGGACAGCAAAGGGCTTTTGAGCGGCGACCTCGGCAGCCTCATTCATGCCCTGCACCAGCTGTATCTGGAGGCGCGCGACGTTACGCTTGCATTCCTACAGCGCAGCGGGATCGCCGACGATGCCGCCGATCTTCTGGATGAAGGCGCGGACAGGCTTCGGGGGCAGACTGCAACGGACTCGCCCACGATCATCGAGATGGCGACGCCGGAATTTGTCAACACGCCGCTGCCTGAGACGACAACGGTACCCGGTGTGATCCGCACCACCGTCCCCGCCATTATCGAAACGCCGCTGCCCGGCATGCCATGATCTGTTTTGAGCCCAAATGCAAACGACCCTCCGCCTGCACGATTGCAAGAGGAGGGTTGTTTTATTCTTGGAATAGAGCTAATCGCAGTCGAAAATCGCTTTTTGTTCGATTCGTTCGCCGTACTGCGCCTTCCACCGATGATGCATTTCGGAATCGTCGTAAAGCGGGAGCGCCTCGGGTCGCATTGTAAGCCGGATCAAAAGATCGTAGCGGTTCGGCCGCTCCGAGCAGCAGGGAATCACCTGCACGTTTTCCACGCCGCTGATCTCCGTAGATGCAGAAAACAATTCTCGTATCTCCGGAAGCAGTCTGGTGCGATCCTGCCGGTCTTTGAACTTAACGATGATGTAATGGTCCATTTCGTTCTCCTTGCAATTCACCTATTACATGTATTTTAGCATATGGTAAACAGGTAAATCCACAATAATCACTTCAATTCCGGTCATGTGTTTTGTGATGCACAAGCAGTGATATAAGTATTCACGACTCGCATTACTGTGCTTTCAAGCAAATCAGACGGTGTACATGTGATTTCTCCTGCAATGCATCGCATTGTATTGTTTTAATAATGCTCTCCTTCGTAACTATTTGCGTTTCTTCTTCTCTTTTTTCTGGTGTTTTTCGATCTTCTCCGCTTTCGGCTCGATGATCTCATACGGCGCGTCCTGCTGGCCGGTCAACACGTCATTTTGGTTTTGCAGGCCCACGTCCTCCGAGTACACGACGCCCGGTGAACTCGGCCCCAGTGCAATGGCATTGCTGACGTAGCGTTTGAGCGTAAAGTGGAAACTCGTGCCTTTTCCAACGACGCTCTGCACCGTGATCTGTTCGCCCAGATTATCGATGATCTGCTTAGCAATCGACAATCCAAGCCCCGTTCCACCCTCTTTGCGCGATTTATCGACCTTATAAAACCTTTCAAACAGGTGCGGGAGCTCCTCCGCCGCAATGCCGCAGCCTGTATCCGTTACGGAAACAACGATCCGCTCCCCCGCTTCGGCAGAAAGCGTGATGCTGCCGCCCTCCGGAGTATACCGCATTGCATTGTCGATCAGGATGACAAGGATCTGCTCAACGCGGTCCCGATCCGTCATGGCATACGGGACATTTTCCGCTTTCAATTCCAGCCGGATCCCGTGCTGCGCCGCTTCCACCTTATAGTTCTGCTGCATTTCTTCGAGCAGTTCCTGAAGGTTCACGGCCGACACTTCCATATATTCGCTGCCGGACTGCAGCCTCGACAACTGCAGCAGGTCGGTAATAAGCCTCGACATCCGCAGCACTTCGTGCATCATGATATCGTAATACCGCTTCTGCGTCTCCGCATCCTTGACCATGCCGTCGGAAAGCGGTTCCAGCAAACCTCGCACAGCGGTCAGCGGCGTGCGAAGCTCATGGCTGACATTCGCAACGTAATCTCTGCGCGTCTGCTCCAAGCGTTCAAACTCCGTCACGTCCTTGAACAGCCCCACTGCGCCTATGCATTCTCCGTTCTCGGCCAGCACGGGGACGATCGAGATCCAAAGCGCTCGATTGCCCGGCAGAGAATAGCTCAGCGTTTTCGACTTCTGCGTCTCCAGAACGCTGTCAAACTCGTGCCACACCTTTTCGTCCGGGACAAGATCCATCGGCGTATGCACATCCACTGCGCCAAACATGTCCATAAGCGCCGGATTGTAATGCGTAAGGCATCCGAGACGGTCGATCGCAGCCACGCCGTCGGTAAAGCTCGTGAGCAGCTGATTGAGCTGCCGTTTTTCGTTTTGCAGCTGGTAGATCGTCTGGGAGAGATTGTCGCAGAGCGTATTCAGCGCCCGCGCCAGTATGCCGGTCTCGCCGGAGGATGTCTCGTCCGCGCGCACTTCAAAATTGCCCTTAGACATTTCGATCGCAACGTTCGCCATTTCTGTCAGCGGCCGAGAAATGCTGTTCGTTCCGACAACGGTCAGCAGCATGAACGCAGGCAGCACCAGCACAACCGTAAACATGAGCGCATCGCTGAGCTGCTGAAACGCGGTTTGGATCCTGCTGATCTGCTTGATGATAAAAATGCCGCCTGTTACGACGCCTTCCGCATCGCGGATCGGAACGCCGACGCTGATGGCGATCTCCTTGTTGGAGAGCATCAGACTGTCGTTCTTTACCGTTTCGCCTCGGAGAACATTTTGAATTTCGGCATCAAAATAAACGCCGAAATCCTGCACTTCTACGGCGCTCCCAACATTTCTGACGATCAGCGTTTTGCCGAGCTGGTCGGCAATCAGGATGGCGGACTCGCTCGCAAGCGTCTGTTTCTCGATCAAGCGATTGAACGCGGGCTCATCGAGTGCCCCGTTCTTATACTCCTCGTAGATCTGCCGCGTGATCTCCGCTTCCGGTTCGAGATTGTCCATCTCAATGGAGATATAGGTATTCCTGCCTACATACGTATACGCTGCAAGCGAAACGATGTTCGCCAGCAGCAGTATCAAAATAGATGCGATCAATACCCGCCAAAAGAATACGCTGCGCATGGCACGTCACTCGGTTTCAAATTTATAGCCGACGCCGTAGATCGTTTTGATGCTCCAGCCAAGCCCCGTCGAGTCAAGCTTTGCGCGGATGCGTTTGATATGCGTATCTACCGTGCGCGTCTCTCCCGCAAAATCGTAGCCCCACACTTTGGAAAGCAGCTGCTCTCTTGTAAAGACCTGTCCGGGATTAGCCGCCAGCATGTGCAGGATCTCGATCTCCTTCGGCGTGCAGATCACGGGCTCGCCGCGAAGCGTTACCGTATAGCTCTTCAGATCGATCGTGAGTCCGTTGTAAGTGATCACGGAAGAATCGCTCTTCGGCTGCTCCGATGTGCGGCGCAGGACCGCTTTGATGCGTGCCACCACCTCGCGCGGGCTGAACGGCTTCACGATATAGTCGTCCGCGCCGAGCTCCAGACCGACGATGCGGTCGATCTCCTCGCCTTTTGCGGTCAACATCAAAATGGGCAGCTGCGAGGATTTGCGGATCTCGCGGCAGACCTCGATACCGGTCATCTTCGGCATCATAATGTCAAGCACGCACAGCACGACATCGGGCGATAGATTCTGAAGCGCCGCTTCGCCGTCGAACACATCCACCGTTTCAAAGCCTTCCGCCTTGAGGTAGATGCCAAGGGACTCGTGTACGATCTGATCGTCGTCCGCAATGAGTATTTTCTGGGCCATTTTCTGCTCCTCCGTGTATACGTTCAGTCGGTTTCTCGACGGAAACCGCCAGTCATCACCATTATTTCGTATTATACCATACCCGTTGTCGTCGAAAAGACGATTTTTTCCGCTTTCACCAAATGTTCACGGAGTTTTTCCGCATCCCGTTCCATGACCGGCACAAGCGCGGGATTATAAATACCGCTTGCGGGATGGTACAACGGAAATAGCGTGACCGCCCAGCCTTCCCACTTCACAGGAAGGGGCTTCCCATGCACCGCGCCGACAGTCTGCGCTTCAATGCCAAGCAGGAGCAGCAGCGCCAACAGCGGCGTATTGCCGAGCGTCACGATCACACGCGGACGGATCGACCGGATCTCTTCCCGAAGGAGCGGCAGCGATGCCTCGATCTCTTTTCGCGACGGCGTGCGATTCCGTGTTGATCGTTCGCCGCGAACGATCGGGCGATACTTCACGGCATTTGTCACATAGAGGTCGACGCGGGGGATCCCGGTCATCTGCAGCAGCGCGTCGAGCTGCTTTCCCGCTTTGCCGACAAACGGAACTGCCTGTTTCGTCTCCTCCGCGCCCGGCGCTTCACCTACGAGCATGACCGGCGAATCAACTGCACCCGCGCCAAACACCGGGGCGGCGTACTCGCCGTTCGGCTGATCCTTCGGCGCAAGCAGGAGCAGTCGCGCGCGTTCCTTCGCGATCGCCCGTTCCAGTTCGAACTGCTTCCTGCACATGGCTAATTCCCGAGCGGATATGCCTGCGAGATCGCATTGTAATCCCGCGACAGCGTGCTGACGAGCGGCTCGATCTGTGAATACTCATAGCCGGAGAGCACATATTCCAGCTGTTGGATATCGGCTTCGAGCGTCGTGCGCGAGGCTGCGTCGATGCTTCCGATTTCTGCAAGATAAGCGCGAACGGTCGCAATAAGCTCTTCCGCCTGCGCTTTCAGTTCAAACACACTGAGCGAACCGTCCGCATGGACGGTGCAGGTCGGAACGCCGGCCAAATACTCCTCAATCGGCGCATCGGAACGGATCGCATTGGGCAGAGCCTTCATCAGGTATTCATCGTCAAACTGTGCAAACTGCGAATCGCTCCGAATCAGGATCATGCTCGTCTTTGTGACGCGATCCTCTGGGCAAAACTGCGTCGCAAGGCTTCCGGAATCCGAACAGATGGCGACCGTCAGGTGCATGTCGCACTCGGCCGTCGGCGCGCTGGCTGCATGGAACCAGTCCGTGACGGGCTTGTGTGCCTCGTCGTCCTTGCACGCATCGGTCGCGAGCAGGCCGGAAACGGAACATACCGTCTTTTTCACCAATCCGAGCGACGTCGGATCCGCGTCGATGATGGCGCCGTTTGCAAGCCCCTCGTGAATCGGCTCCATGAACGCTTTCCAGAGCGGCGCCGCGTAACCGCCGCCGGACGCGCCGTTTTTCAGTTTGTTCGCCGGATAATCATGTCCGACGAACACGGAGGCAACATAATAAGGCGTCATCCCGGCGAAATAGACGCTCGCATAGTCCGAGTTCGTTCCGGTTTTCCCCGCGACCGTCATGCCGTCGATCTTTGCCTTGGTGCCGGTCCCCGACTTTACGGCGTCCGTCAGCATATCGACGAGGAGATACGCCGTGCTCTCCTTATAGACGCGATTAGACTTACGGATCTGATCTGCATCCAGCACAACGTTTCCGTCGCCGTCGATCACCTTTGTAAAGGACAAAGGCTCCAGATACACGCCCTCGTTCGCGATCGCACCGTAGGCCGCGGCCATTTGGATCGGCGTGAGGCCGGAGGTTCCGAGCGCGAGACCCGGACCGTCTACATTGATCTTTGACATGTTTGCGCCGAGCAGTGCAAGGTAGCGCGCTCCCACGGCGGGCGTCACATAATCCATGAGCGTGCGTGCGGCGACAACGTTCAGCGAGGACATGATGCCGCGGCGCATAGTCACCGGGCCGTAACGGGATTTCAATCCACCCGACGGATATCCGCTCGGCGTGTCCCAGCCTTGGATCCGGCCGTCCATATTCGGAATGATCGTGGCGGGCGACAGGCCCATATCGAGCGCCGGCCCGTAGACCGACAACGGCTTAATCGACGATCCGACCTCCGTATAGCTCTGGTATGCGCGGTTCAGACTCTTTCGCATGGTCGGTTCGTCTCGTCCTCCGACGATAGCGCGGAGCTCGCCGGTATGATGATCTAACACGACCGCCGCAGCCTGCGGCTGTACGGTCTCAATGACGGTCCCGTCGCTCTTCGTCTCAATGCTCAGGGCTTTGCTGCTGTCCGCGAGCGTCGGATAATGATCCCATGCGGAAAGCGTATTCTGCACGGTGTTCTGAATGGCGGGATCGACCGTCGTATAAATGTGATACCCGCCCGTGCGGAGCTCGTTTTCCACGGCGTTACGGTTCGCAGACGTATCGGGAAGTCCGCGCTGCTCCAGAAGATGCGTAATGACATCGTGTATCGCGTACTCCACAAAGTACGCCATATCGTACATCTGCTTCTGCTCGCTGACCTCGAGGATCTTTACCTGCTCCCGCAGCGCGCTTTCATATTGCTCCTTGGTAATATAGCCGGCCTGATACATGCGCTCCAGCACCTGATCGGTACGGTTGTTCGTGATCTCCATTTTGTCACGCACATACATGTTTCTGCGCGGATCATACGAATAGGGCGCCTGCGGGAGACCCGCGAGCATTGCGCATTCCCGCACGGTGAGTTCGGAAAGCTCTTTGCCGAAATAATCCTTGGCTGCGGTCTTTACGCCGTAATTCGACTGACCGAGGTAAATGTCGTTCAGGTACGCTTCCAGGATCTCGTCTTTGCCGATCATCTTTTCCAGTTCGAGCGCAAGGTACGCTTCCTGGATCTTGCGCTTATAGTTGCGCTGCGAGCCGAGAATCTTATTCTTGATGAGCTGCTGCGTGATCGTGCTGCCGCCGGAGGAATTGGAATTGCCGAGGATCTCGAGTGCGGCGGAAAACAGACGCTTGAAATCCACGCCCTGATGCTTGTAAAAACGGACGTCCTCCACAGCGATGAACGCATTCTGGAGCATATCAGGAATGTCCTCGATGTCCACCCAGTCGCGGTATTCGACGTCCGCGATAGAGGTCATGAGTTTCCCGTCTTTATCGTACAAAAACGAGGTGCGATCCGAGATCGTGAGCTGCGCGACGTCGAGCGTCGGCGCGGTATCGATATATGCCTTGCCGATACCGAACGCAAGTCCCAGCCCCGCAAAGCAGAGCACGACAAACGCAACGATGAGCAGTTTCAACGAGGTGAACAGCACGGCAAGGGCAAATGGACGGTTCCGTTTCTTCTTCTGAAACAAACCCGCTGCCGATCCCTCTGCACCGAAGCGCACGAGGCCTTTTTCCTGCGTCTTTTTTTCGGAATCCGCCGTCCGGATAAACCGATCTTTCAGCCGCGAGAAAAAACCGTTTCCTTCCGCCATGCAGCGCAACCTCCAAAGCTCCTCCGCGCCGACGATGCGGCCATACCGAGGAATAGAATTCAAAACATTATAGCATATTGCTTCTTTGCTGTGTGCTTTTCCGCTAAAAATTCATAGTTTTGCCCTAATGCCTAAAAATAGTTCTTTACAAACCGGCGTTCATGCACTATAATACATTCTGTTCGGGGCTTTAGCTCAGCTGGCTAGAGTGCCACACTGGCAGTGTGGAAGTCAGGGGTTCGAATCCCCTAAGCTCCACCAAAAGTCCACCGTAATTTTGATAGAATTACGGTGGCATTTTTTTATGACCGAAAACCGCTTGATACAAGGCTTTTCGGCTGTTTCAGCGCATAAGCGAACCCCGCTGCAGAGCAATTCTGCGGCGGGGTTTCGTGCGTTTTGCGCGGATTGTGGCGTTCTGTTCCGCTGTAATCGTTAAACAGCCGAGTAATCGTTGAACTACTGGGGGTATTCGTTAAACCACCGAGTTCTGATAATACTCCTTATGAGAAAATCGGCGATGAAGTGCGGTCACTGGCGGATGAGGTACCGTTTGACATCCCCGATTCGTGGGAGTGGGTTCGGCTGGGCACCATTTCGTCCTATGCAGAAACCAAGCAGAAAATAAATGCAACAAGCGCCGGTCCTTCGATTTGGGGACTGGATTTGGAGGACATCGAGAAAGGCGGCAGGCTTTTAGAGCATAAAACAGTCGGTGAACGCAAAGCAGTTGGTGATAAGACCGTATTTGCGAAGGGGGATATTCTCTACAGCAAGCTGCGCCCATACTTGTTGAAAATTCTTGTCGCCCCCGATGACGGCATTTGTACGCCAGAAATCGTACCATTCCGTGTATACGGCGGAATCAATCCGAACTACATCGTAAATTATCTAAAATCCCCTTATGTCGATAATCTCATCAACAGCATTACTTACGGCGTGAAGATGCCCAGAGTCGGCACAGAAACAATGACCACTCTATTAGTGCCAATACCTCCCCTGGATGAGCAACGGCGTATCGTTGAGAAGATTGATGAGGTTGCCGCTGCTGTTTCTGCATACGATGTGGCATACCAAAAAACTGAAACCTTAAATTCAACCTTCCCCGAAGCCATCAAGAAGTCGATACTGCAAGAGGCAGTCCAGGGCAAGCTGGTACCGCAAGACCCGTCTGACGAGCCTGCAGAGGCTCGGCTGAAGCGT
>HF985511.1:0-2132 GCA_000432015.1 Clostridium sp. CAG:1024
GGTTTACACAATCTGGGCGGCACTTTCGTAATTCGTGCATTATTTCTACACTACCCCTATACCTATGTTCCTACACAAAGTCGGCCTCCTCGTTGTGCTGAGTGCCTTTGTTGGTATTCTCACTTCGGGGAGGCTTTTCTTTGTTTTTACAAGTTATTTTATTTTTTCGATTTCGTCTTTCAGCCACTCAAATTCTCTTTGAGTATAAACCTTTTCGGTGATGTCAGAGATCTTGTGACCGACCATGCTCAATGCGAGTGGGTATCCATTCGTCATTTATCAAGACCTCCATTGCAGTTCCGCAGTGCAGGCCGCCATAGATTTCCTTGTTCTCAAAACGGATATCCATACGTTCTGTTTGCCCCTCAAAGTATAATACGCCCCCTGTTGCATGGTACTTCCTCCCGTGTTATAAAAGTATTGGAAAATAAAATGAGCCAGACGGATCAGCTACATCCATCTGGCTCTGTGGCAGGCTGAAATCATGCGGGATAATAGCCGCTTCAAGTACCTCCTTCCCAGCATATTTTGTCGGATTCAGTCCTGATACTCACCGATTGCGGTTTTCTCTGACTATCCCAATTATACAGCGAACTTCCGGCTTAAACTCGATCGCGGGCGAGACAACGGAGTTCGCAAACCCCGTGATCGGGACGACCGAGCCCGCTCCGGCATATTCTCCGATGCGGTCGTATACGCCGATCCCCGTCAGAAACGCGCCGAGAAACACCATCACGATGGCCGTACCGGCCGCGCGCGGCTCCTCCGGCAAGCGGCACCGGTATTGCAGCGTATCCGAAACGAGCTGCCCGATCACGCAGATCAAGCCGCCCGTCCAAAAGGCGCGCAGGCAGGCGCGAAACGTTTTGCTGCGCGGCATTCGCGCATTGACCTCGCTTTGATACCGTTCTGCGTTAAAGCGTTCCATTCGCATTACTCCCTTGTCTCACGCGTCGCGTCGTACGCGAGTCTGCGCGTCTCCCGATCCGCCGGGGCGTTCTCGCCGCCGCCGCCGTGCAGCATGGCGACCGGTCGCTTCATTCTATCTCGTCCTTGCATTTTCTACGATCCCTTCCACAAAGGTGAGCCCGTTGCCGTCCAGTCCGCGCGGCCGCGTGACCAACAGGAATAACAGCACCGCGCCGACGAGCAGCAGCGCGATCCCGATACAGAACATGACCCTGCGCCGTTCCATTTTTTCGCATTCGCTCCTTTGCCTCTTAGTATGCAACGCTCGCGCTCTGCTATACAAAAGCTGCTCTGCTCGCTCTGGCTTTCGAAGCGTTTCCCGCCGAAAAAACATCGCGAAAAGTCCGAAAATAAGCGAATTTCTCTGGATTTGGCATTGACACGCTCCGTGGCTTTTGATAAACTATTCGATGTGCGATTTTGTGCGGATGTCCGCCACAGCCCCGGAGGCTTCTGCGAAGATAGGCACGGCTTTGATTAAATTACGTTTTGGAGGAATCGCCATGAAATCCTATATGGCTAAGGGCGAAACCGTTGAGCGCAACTGGTACGTCGTGGACGCCGAAGACATGATCCTCGGCCGTCTCTCCTCTCAGGTAGCAGCCATTCTCAGAGGTAAGCACAAGCCCATCTTTACCCCCCATGTTGACACCGGCGACCATGTGATCATCGTCAACGCCGCAAAAGTCCGCATGACGGGTCGGAAGCTCGATCAGAAAATGTACCGTCACCACACTGGTTATCCGGGCGGCCTCAAGGAGACCTCTTACCGTCACCTGCTCGAGGAAAAGCCGGAGTTTGCCGTTTATGAATCCATTCGACGCATGATGCCGAAGGGCCCTCTCGGCCGGCAGATGCTCAAAAAGCTCCGCGTTTACGCAGGCCCCGAGCACAACAACGCCGCGCAGAAGCCCGAAACGCTCGTGCTCAAATAATTGAGGAGGAAACGAACATGGCTATGACACAGTATCTTGGCACCGGCAGACGTAAAAAATCCGTCGCCCGCGTTCGGTTGCTCCCCGGCACCGGCAACATCACGATCAACAAGCGTGACATTGACGATTACTTTGGTCTCGAGACTCTGAAGATGATCGTCCGCGCGCCCCTCGTGCTCACCGACACGCTCGGCAAGTACGATGTCCGTGTCAATGTCTACGGCGGTG
>HF985511.1:2153-6918 GCA_000432015.1 Clostridium sp. CAG:1024
CGACCGGCCAGGCCGGCGCGATCCGTCACGGCATTTCCCGTGCAATGCTTGTCGCGCAGCCCGAGCTTCGCGGTGTGCTGAAGAAGGCCGGTTATCTGACCCGCGACCCGAGAATGAAAGAGCGCAAAAAGTACGGTCTCCATGCAGCCCGTCGTGCGCCGCAGTTCTCCAAGAGATAATCGTTTTCAACTGTTTTCAAAAGGACCGTCGATCCAATCGGATCGGCGGTTCTTCTTATTATGCCGCGGTTTTCCGCAGGCTCTTCATTCCGCACGCTCTTGTCCTCATAACGGTTGTAAACACGCCGCTGCACCGTTCCCGCTATGATTTCATAGAATACAGTAAAACCTATGGAGGATGAAGCTATGGTGCAAAACAATTTCACTGCTGACGGCTGCTGTTTTGACAGTCCGTGCCCGGCGATCGATCCGCTTGCGGCGGACAACATTGTCGTTGCAGGAGCCGTCGAGGGCAACGCATGTTCCACGGAAAGCGGTTGCGGCTGCGCGCTCGTGACCGTGTATTTCCCGATCCAGGAATACCGCGCCGGTTTCTGTCCCGCGGAAGCGCTCAGACACGGCACCTTGTTCCCGGAACTCGTCAGCGACTATGTTGGGGGGTGCTGCTGATGGAATCGACAGAAAAGGCTTTGCTTGAAAAAATCCGCGAGGCGCGTTTTGCATGTATCGAACTGCGGATCTATCTCGATACGCATCCGGATGATGCGATCGCACAGGCCGACTATCTCGCCTACTCGGAAAAATTGCAGCTTCTCATCACAAAGTATGAATCACAGTACGGACCTCTGATGAACTTCGGCCAGTCTCCTACGGATGTTGGCAGCTGGGTCTATCAGAAGTGGCCCTGGGATCTGTAAGGAGGCAAGACGTATGTGGATCTATCAGAAACAGTTGGTATACCCCGTCAATATTACCAAGCCGGACCCGCGCATGGCAAAGCTGCTCATGGCGCAGTACGGCGGACCGGATTCCGACGTGTGCGCTCACAAAGGGCTAAATCAAAATTCGCCGGTGTTTCGGCGTTTTGCAGCCAAATTTCAAGCATATACGGTACTTTTTTCCCCGTTGCTTCAGCGTCCTCTTTACGCTTTACCACAATCTTATAGACAAAGCAGCGCACCAGTTCATCCAGCATTTCTTCGGAATCCAAGTTTGTATTGCTGATGGCCTTTTGCATAATGGCGAAGGATGCTGCGGACACATTCGGTTCCACAGATGCCTTTTCGCTTTGCGACTTCCTCTCGTTCAGTTCCTCGATCTGCTGCTCTAGCCTTTTACGCATATCCTGATAATCGCTGTCCGAAACCACATTGTTCATCCAGCCATCCAGCAACTTCTTTTTCTTCTGTTCCAAGACCACGATCTGCCGTTCCAATTCCGGAATATCTTCCCCCTGCTTTTCCTCCAAAGCCTGTGCAAGAGCACCATGAAGCGAACCGCAGGCATCCTTCAACAAGGGAATTAGGGTAGAGAACAGCTTGCGCATGATTTCATCCAAATCCCGTTTGTATAAAATCGGTGCTTCGCACTGTTTGCGGCCATACTTCTTATACAGGCAGCAGCGCCAGTATTCCACTTGCTTTTGTACACCGTCCACTGTCCAGCGGGACGTGGAACGATGGTATCCGCAATCATGATCACCACACACGATGCGATTGGAATAGGCATATTTGCCAAGTCCTGTTGCATCTTTTCCGGAACAGTCTACGCCGTCCAAACGCTTGCTGCGCTCTCTCAGCACATAGTTGGCCTTCTCCCAAACTTCCTCGCTGACCAATGGCGGCACACGAACGGGATCATAATGCAGCTGCCACTTGTCCCGCGGAATGGCGATGTGTTTATCCTCACGATAGTGCGGTTTATAGGTTTTCCCGTTGACGATATACCCAAGATAAACAGGGTTGCGTATCATTCGTTCAATGGTGGATGGGTTATAGGGATTACCTGCATCATTCAAAAAGCCCTTTTGTACCAGCAGTTCCGAAATACGGCGGGTACCCAGTTCACCTTTTGCGTATTCCTCAAATACAAAGCGGACAAGCTTTGCCTTTTGCTCATCCACATAGTATCCGTTGTTTTCATTATTAAAGCGGTATCCGATGGGCGGCGTTGCACCGTGGCGCTTACCATCCTTCATGGTCTGCCGATAACCAAACTTTACCCGCTCCGATGTCTTGCGGCTTTCCTCCTGTGCTACGATGGCCATGATGGATAGACGGAACTCCGCATCCTTGTCCATGGTGTTGAGATTGATGTCCTCGATCAGTACACCTACATCGTACCGAAGCAATTCCCGTACCGTCTGCACACAGTCCACGATATCCCTTGCAAATCGGGAAACCTCTTTTGTCAGGATCAGATCAAATGCCCCTGCTTTTGCATCCCGCACCATTTTCAAAAACTGCGGGCGCTTGTCGGCACGGGTGCCAGTAATGCCCTCATCGATATAACCGGGAACATACTCCCACTTCTCACAGCTCTTGATTTTACTCTCAAAATAAGCGATCTGATGTTCCAGCGAGTTGAGCTGCTTATCTTCATCCGTACTGACACGGCCATAGAATGTCACCCGCAAGGGAATATCATAGATTCGCTTTCCACAAAACAGCGCCGTTCTGATTTCTTCTATATTTTTGTACATATGAGCCTCCGATGTATGTTGGTATCCTAAACAGTATCAGCTCCTTTCGCTGTTGTCCAAGATGTCACAGCGTAAGATCTGCCGGAGGTTTCGCCGCTGCTCTTCCGTGAGCAGCCCTTGCTTATATAAAGCTTCAATCATAACGCCTTGAAGCTGTTCTTTCGATTTCACGATTTGGTTCCAGTCAATGGTCAGTTCGTTCAAGAAAACACCCCCTTGGTATAGATACGAACCGAGGGTTTTGTCCTATGCTATCAAAATAAAAGGTATTTCAGACCAAAACCGGCTGTTTCGTCATAGCCCTGCCGTACCGCTGCATTAAGCTGGCGAATACGGCAGGGGCTCCCCGTCAAGTCCGTGCGGGGTCGTGAGAAAGTATCATTATCCTCCGTGCGTGTCATCGCGCCTGCCATGCCAAGGGAAGGTTAATGGATCGCGTTTATCGCTCCAGCTGCTGCCATCGTTGCGCCGCTCCATTTGCCGCTTGCTCATCTGAGCCGCACGGATTATGTGCCTGAAATACTCTGTATGCGGTTGTCAAAGGGCGAGAAGAAAATATCCTTCTACTATTCGTGACCTTTTTCAGTAGAATTTGGGGGTGGCAGATCAAAAAAGATGGATTCTTTTTTGCAGTTGCTTTATGGCACTTTGAATCGATTCCCTCACTGAAGTGACATCAACACCTTCCTGCTTTGCAATTCTGGTATAACTCATGTTAAGGAAAAAGTGTGCATATAGGCGAGTACGCTGCTTATGCGTAAGCGCCATTATTGCATCATAAAGCTGTTCCTGTTCCGCAAGCTGTTCAAATACTTCCTCCGCAGAGGGGCTTTTTAGCACAGTCTCCCGCTCCACGATCTTATAGATGTCCAGAGAGTAATGCGCTTTGTGTTTATAAATGCGCCTGCGCTGGGATTGTTCGTGCCGCCTGAGCAGGATCAGGAGCTCTGCTACTTCATCCGGCACCTCCACAAAGTAGTCGCTTCTATAACATTCCGGGTAGAATTCCCGAAGATTGATTTCTATCATAATGAACCTCCAATTCGATTTTTTTGATGGGATGAATCGAATTGGAGGGGGGCGGAGAGCGGCAGCGTTCCCTGCGTCTGAGCAAAGAAATACCCGGCATGCAGAAATAGCCGGGTAAACCAAAACGTGTGAATTGTAATGTTGTTACAATGGCATAGTTACCCTGTACAGTGCATTGAAATGCACTGCACCATAGCGCTCAGCGATTGCACTATCTCTTGCCATAGCAGTCCTCCTTATTTAGTACATTTGAGTACATAAAGTAGGTGGGATGCGATGAATACAATCAAAATAAAGTGCATTGTAGAATATATCTGAGGTGAATTGTAATGCCCGATTATTCTCATCCGCTGGGAGATGCCGTTCGGCGTGCCCGTATGAAACTGGATCTCACACAAAGCGAGGTTGCCGAATCCATTGACGTGGATGTCCGCACCGTTTTGAATATTGAGAACTGTAAAGGCAATCCCAAGATGGAAGTTCTGTATCCTTTGGTTAGAGTCTTGAAGATCGATGCAAAGGAGATCTTTTATCCCGAAATGCAACGGGAAGGCCCCGCTATCAGCCAGCTCCGTCTGTTGATTGAGGACTGCAGCGAAAAAGAGGCTGCCGCCATGATACCGGTACTGAAATCCGTCCTTGCCGCTCTGCGGGATAAGAACGCTATAACAATTGAATAAAAAAGCCTGCTTTTCCTTGTGTTTGGAGAAGCAGGCTCTGCACTTATAGTGTCCGGCTCATTTGCTTAATACCATTTTTAATTGCACGACGTCAATGTATGTCTCTTTTTTACATCTGGGGCAAAACAGCGGAAAATTAATCAGTACGGTAGACTTGTACACTTTTGTCCTTGTCTTTCCTCCGCAAATCGGGCAATGAATCCATAGCGAGCTTTTTCGATTGTTCTCCATCTGACGTCCTCCATCGGCGGCATTGCTCTGCGTCCTGCGTCCGGCTTTTGCCAATCATAATTAGATTGTTCATCTCATTCTTGCTAATCTTGCAAATTTGTAGACGATTATCATCGCAACCAATACCGCAATAATGGCAAACCCAAAGAACAGCGAAACCCACC
>HF985512.1 GCA_000432015.1 Clostridium sp. CAG:1024
GCAGGCAAATCTCTTGCACCGGCTCGTTGGCGAATACGTTGGGCAATCTCAACCCGTTCCGCTACCGCGGGTATGTGTATGACGAAGAAACTGGACTGTACTACCTGCAGAGCCGCTACTACGATCCTACCACGGGTAGATTTATCTCCGCCGATACTTTGCTTAGCACAGGGCAAGGTGTGTTGGGGCACAACGCGTTTGCGTATTGTAGAGATAATCCTTCTTCCCGTTTTGACCCAGAAGGTAAAGAGGACGAAGATGTAAACGACAATGTCTATATTATATACACGAACTATTCTTCAGAAGAGAACGATGGTAATGATGCTGGTGATTTTACTGAACAAGCAAAATATTATGCTGAAATCACAGGATGTCCAGAAGAAAACATGATTGCTATACAAACCGTAGACGACTTTATAGAAGCATGGAATATAAAAATAGGAAACGCTGCTGGTTCGGTTTACATTTTTTCGCACGGCAATGGTATGTCTCTAATCTTCTTACATGGGGAAGGCATTAGTGCCACTGGATATAACAAGAAAGGTGAAGCAATAGATGCAATTCGTGATTTGAGTCGAAAATGCATTCATGACTTGTATCTCATGAGTTGTAATTCTGGTCATCGTGACCTATATGACAAAAAGGGGACAAATGCTGCAGCAGCTTTTGTACGATTGGGAGGAATAGACAGAGTACACGCATTTGATGGAAGTATGAGTTACAACAGAGTATTTAACAGAAAAGCACGACTATCATTTAGTCAGCACGGTTTTTATGCAGTTTATGAGGATTTCCATATTGTAAAACAACACCCAGAACCCTCTGGTTGGGTGGTATATGTTCCTGCTTAATATGAAAGGAGTAGAGTAATGTGTAAAAGAAAGGGATATTCTATGGCGTTAGTTTTTATCATTTTTTTTATGGGATTTTTTATGATTCATCTCAGTTGTGGGAACTCAGCTTCTCCGTATTCAAGCATGGACAATAGAGATTATGCAAAAGCTCTTGGTATATCGGCAATTACATGCTCTTATTCTGATTTTATTTCTCAAAAGGATTGTGAATCGGAGAAACACTATCATGCGGACAATGGAGCTGAGTGCATTATTGTAATTTGCGATAATGTAGATTACTTATTTGTACAAGAGCTAACGAACACGAATGAGCAAGGGAACGTAGACTACTATCTTCGGGAGGTAGTGATTCGCAACCCGTACTATCGATTTGGTAAATACAAAATAGGCGTTGGTAGCAAAAGAGAAGAAATTGCAAAAGCATATCGCAAGAATGCAGAATGCTATGAAACGGAAAAGTTGGGTAGTGGATATATAGATGGATACTGGCTCTATGTGCGCTTTATGTATGATGAAAATGATTGCGTTTCTCAAATGAGCATTTCACAAGAATGAGGTGTCAGGGGGACGGTTAGCGTGAAAACGAATTTGGAGAAAAGTGCAGAAAAAAACGCTTCCGTTCTTGACCGAGAACACAAGGGGACGGTTAGCGTGGGATGAATTCGATATTTCGTCCGCATTGTGTATATGTGTTCGCTCGCCGGTGCATGGTTGTTCCTCTGTGTTGACGGATTGACAAAAGTACAAGCACCTTGAAAAACAACCTTCTGCTGTTCATAACGGGATAGTAGTAAACTTGTGTTCACACGCTCGGCAGACTGGCAAGCAGAAAGATCGGGCTTTCGAGCGACTATATCACGACGCTGACCTATGTGCCGGGGAACGGAACGAACAAGACGACCGGGCTTGTCTCGACATATCAGAACGGCAGTGACGCGGAGTATTCGTACACCTACGACGACAACGGGAACATTACAGAAATCACGCAGGGTACTGTAAGGATTACCTACGAGTACGACGCGGCAAACCGCTTGATGCGTGAAAACGACGGCGTCACCAATAAGACGATTACGTATGAATACGATACGTGGGGCAACATTCTGGACAAGAAGATTTATGCGTATACGACAACAGATGACTTAACCGGTCTGACATATACGCTGGTTCCCTACGCCTATACCAATACCGCATGGGGCGATCAGCTCACAAGTTACAACGGACAGGCAATCACTTATGACAACATGGGCAATCCGACCTCCTACAGAGGATATACCTTCGGTTGGAGAGGAAAGCAGCTTACAAGTGCAAGCAACGGAACCAATTCGCTGACGTTCGAGTACAACGAGGATGGACTACGGCAGAAGAAGACGGTCGACAATGTTGACACAGACTACTTCTACAACGGGTCGGTGCTGATCGGCATGCAGCGAGGAACGGATAAGCTGCTGTTCAGCTACGACGCATCCGGAAATGTCGTTTCCGTCGA
>HF985513.1 GCA_000432015.1 Clostridium sp. CAG:1024
AAAAGAAATCGTTCCCCCTTTACGTTCCGGGGATCAGGTTGATAAAGAAGTTGGCGCGGTAAAAGAACACGCCGAAGAAGGATTTCTCCACATAGATATACAGCTTTGGCAGCACCGTGAGCGCGATGGGCAGCAGCAGGAAGATCGCAAACAGGATCAGCACGCCCTGCAAGAGCCCAACGCCCGCGCCGATTGCGCTGTCGCCGTGTGCAAGTGCGGGGAACCCGCCGCGGCCATAGGAGATGCCGCGGATGATGAAGCCCAAAATGATACGCGCGATCACAAATACCGCAAGGCACGCGACGATGTTGATAACGACGGAAATAATCGTGAGATTGAAATAATCACCGAGCGTCGTAACGCCCTCGCTTGCAAACGCCTCCGCAGCAATGTTCCGTGCGACGCGCGCGCCCATCGGCAGCGGCATATCCGCGTTCTGAATGATCGTTTGCAGCTGGTCGCGGGTAATGTCGCTCACGGGCATGCGAATGAGCTCAACGTCCGTCGCGGCAACGTATTCCGCACCCTCCGTATAATAGAGCAGCATGTTATAGAGCTGCTCGTGGCTGCGGATCGCGTTTGCGACCAACGGAATGCCCAGCAGTCCGAGGAGAAAGGATACGATCGTCGCGGCAAGCCCGAACAGGGCATCGAGAAACCCGCGATACCAGCCGCCCAGCACCGCGATCGCGAGAACCAGTAGTACGGCAATGTCTACAACGCTCATGCGGGTCTCCTCCTTTCGTTTGATCGGCCGTCATGCTCTCATGATAGCCACAAACGCATCCGTTCATACCATATATACGGCGCAGCGTCCCGTGAAAGACGCGCGTTTTCCGGCGTGTTATCCGGTTATTTGATGGATGCGGTATAATACAGCCCATTGCTTTCGAGCAGCAGCATCGTCTCGGACAGCTTGTGGGCGCTGTCCACGGGCAGCTCGAACAGCGCAGTGTCCGACAGCTTGCCCTTCAGCGTATAGGTGAACATCCTGTCGCGCGAAACGACGATGAGCGAACCATTCATGAGAAAGCTCGCGACGCCCTCGCTTTGCAGCTGCAAATAGGTCTCCGTGACGGCAGGCACGGCCGTGTCGGACAGCTGGAGGAGCTTGACCGCGTGCATATCGCCGCCGCGCGGCGTGAGCAGAAACGTCGGGTTGCCTGCGCTCGAAAAATCCAGCACGCGATAGCCGTAGACCGTGATGCGGTACGCTTCCTTGTTGCCGTCATGCGTGTAGCGGATGATCTGGTTCGTGCCGGAAACAAAAATGCTGCTCGTGTTGATATAGAGATCCTCGACGAGCTGGTTCTGCACCTGGATCGCGCCCGTCTGCGCGTGCTTTGCGAGGTCATAGGTGCGAATGGTGGTCGTGGGTTGGCTTGCGGTGTCGGACAGCATCTCCACCCAGAGCATTTCGCCCGCGGAGGTCTTGTAAAAGCCGAAGTCCACGATGAACTGGTCGCCCGGAAGAAGCTGGTCGATCTGCTCGCCCTGCCGCGTCAGCACGAGAACGCTCTCCGAGCCTTCGGAATCGCGGCGCAGCACGGCAAGGTAATTGTCGCCGCATTCGACCGTATCGATCGAGCCGGTGAACGGAATGGCGTTATCCTGTCCGACAACGTGCAGGAAGCTTGCATTGTAGACCGCGGACATGGTGCTGCTGCCGGACATTTTGATGTCGCTCGAGGTCGTGCCTGCGGTGTAGTTCTTTTTGTGATCCGCCCAGTCGAAGTAGTGGAGCTGGCCGTCCGTCTGATACAGCAGGCCGCGCCCCGTGTTCAGGTGCGTCATGGCGGTCGAGATCGGCGTGGCCTCCATGGAGATCGTGCGCTCCCGATCGCTGAAAAAGACGAGGTAGATCAGCAGCGCGAACGTAAACACGCCGCCGACGGCCAGCGTCCAAAGCAGCGTTCTTCCGCCGCGGCGCTTTTTCCTGCGTCTGCGGCCGCCCGTCTGCCGCGCCTGTACGGGCCGTTGTCTGTCGTAGTATCTCTCCATTGCGTATCCCCGCTCGATCGTGCCGCGCCGTCTGTCGCTTTGCACTATGCTAACAGACCCGTGCGGCATTTGTAAAGGAAACAATTATGTCAGTTCTGTTCCGGCACGATGACGTTCAGCTTGCCGGGCAAAACGCGAAATGTCACCGGCGTCCCCTCCATGACCTCGCCGTCCACCTCGATGCGCGAATGCGGGCTGCATTCCGCCGTGAGCTCCGTGGTCCGGAAATAGGTGACGCGCGGATTGCCGATGTGCTTTCCGGAGAGGAACTTCGGCAGAAGCGTCGGGATGTGTCGGCGCTTCACGTCGTGGATCACGCACACGTTCAGCAGGCCGTCGAAGGGATCCGCGCCGGGCGTGATGTTCATTCCGCCGCCGATGTGCGTGCCGTTGCCCGCCACGAGGATGAGCACATCCTTTTCCATGCTCCCCTCGGGCCAGGTGATCTTTGTTTTGCGAAGGTCAAGGTGCAGGATGCAGTCCATGAGCCCGCGCAGATAGGCGATGCTGCCGTTTTTGTATTTGTCCTTGTATTTCTCGGTCGCGTCGAGCACGTCCACGTCAAAGCCAAAGCCCGCGACGTTGAAATAGATCTCGTCGTTTGCCATGGCCGCGTCCATTTTCCGAACATGACCCTTGAGCAGGATCTCGAGCGCCCGGTCGGTGTCCTTCGGAATGCCAAGCGCACGCACAAGGTCGTTGCCCGTGCCGCAGGGAATGATGCCGAGCGCGGTCTCCGTGCCGGCGAGCGCGGTCGCAGCCTCGCGCACCGTGCCGTCTCCGCCGAGCACCGCGACGCGGGACGCACCGCGCGAAGCGGCCTCGATCGCGAGCTTTGTTACATGCCCCGGATATTCGCTCATCGCGGCACGGAAGGGGACGCCGCGCGATTCCAGCACCGCGCAGACACGCTGAAAGGCTGCATTCGCAGCGCCGTTTCCTGCGACAGGATTCCAGATGATGTTGAGCTCCGACACCGATCTTACCTCCGCCTACAAATTTACAGCTTATAGTGTAGCATATCGGCGCGAGAAAGGCAATTTTTTGGCGGATCCCGCTCTAAACGCACCCGCTGCAGGGATCGGCTTCTTTCAAGGGGATGTTTTCTTTTCTTCTATAAAGGAGAACGATTTCTTTTCTT
>HF985514.1:0-13992 GCA_000432015.1 Clostridium sp. CAG:1024
CATGGTCTGTTTCTTTTCTGCCCCCGTGACTTGCCCAGTCACCTGCGTTTGATTGGCGGAACTGCTGCCGCACGGACGCCCCATTTCGGTTTTCTGCCAATACGCCATATTCTCAGTTCGGAATCACAAAGTGTGGAAACTGTTTTCTCCTTTGAAGATATTCGAAATGATGCGGGCCTCCAAACATATCGTCCGCCGCTGTGTGCATAAGTATTACACTCGAGTCTATCACTACTGCTCCAGAATCTTCCCAATGAGCGCCGCGATCGCCTCGGCTGTCTTTACCGCAGCGTTATCTTTCAACCCGGCATTTTCCTGTGTGAACAAAAGCACAGCGCCGATAGATTCGCTCTCGGAAATGATCGGAACTGCCAGAACGAATGTCCAGACGTCTCGGTCTGAATTATCGGATGTGAGCGTCATGACAGGTCCTTGCATGATTGATTGCGAGAGCGCCCGCCGCTGTGCAATCGCTCGCTCCAGCTCTTCGGAGATCCTTTTCTCAGCAAGATCCCGCTTTTTTCCGCCCGACATGGCAACTGCGATGAAGTGATCGCGATCGCAGATCGCAGCATTCATGCCGAACTGTCCTTGGAGTACAGCCGCCAATTCGTTTGCATATGTTGAGAGTTCGCCAATCGGCGAATACTTTTTTAGGACAATACCGCCGTCGTTTTCTGTGAAGATTTCCAACGGGTCTCCCTCTCGAATACGCAGCGTGCGCCGAATCTCCTTTGGAATGACCACCCGGCCCAGCTCGTCAATGCGCCTTACGATCCCCGTTGCTTTCATTTGCATTCTCCTTTTGACTTTCTTTGCACAGTTATTGTCTGCAATGTCTGTAAAATTATGTAGCCTCTCAAAAGAAAGAAGCGCGTATGAGCGGATTCGGGCTGAGAACTACGGCCAAATGAAATTGCGCTCTAATTGCTATAGTTCCTTGGTAATAGAGATTGGTTTTTTCTTCGTGTCTGGCTATATTAACGAGAATATGATAGAATAAACGCAATGTGAATGGCATATCGGGCTTAGATGCAGCTGCCGATCGCAGAATACAGGGAAAGCGAAACGCATGAGCTATGAGAGTTGTTCTGGAGCACCTTACGAAACGGTTTCCGGGCGTCGGGAAGGGCGCGCCGGACGTGGTCGCGGTCAATGATTTTAATTTAGAAATACCGGATGGGAGGCTGGTCGGTCTTCTCGGACCTTCCGGCTGCGGTAAGAGCACCGCACTGAATCTGATTTCCGGACTGCTGTCGCCCACAAGTGGTCGCATTCTGTTTGGTGACGAAGATATAACCGATCTGCCTGCTGAGAAGCGTGGCGTCGGGCTGGTGTTTCAAAGCTATGCGCTGTATCCGCACCTGACTGTCAAGCAGAATATTCTGTTCCCGCTTCAAAATCTGAAGGGAAAGGATCGGCCGACAAAAGCAGAGATGCTGCGCCGCGTGCAGGAAGCCGCAAAGCTTGTGCAGATCGAAGAGCTCATGGATCGAAAGCCCAAAGCGCTTTCCGGCGGGCAACAGCAGCGTGTTGCTATTGCGCGGGCACTCGTAAAAACGCCCCGCGTGCTGCTTTTGGACGAGCCGCTTTCCAACTTAGATGCACGACTGCGACTCCAGACAAGGGAGGAGCTGAAGCGCATTCAGCAGGAGACAGGGATCACGACCGTGTTTGTCACGCATGATCAGGAGGAAGCGATGAGCATCTCCGACCTCATCATTGTGATGCAGCAGGGGGTGATCCAGCAGATCGGAAAACCGCAAACGGTGTATGACGACCCGACAAATCTATTTGTCGCCAAGTTTCTCGGAACACCGCCCATCAACCTGTTTGAGGGCAGAGTGGAGCAGGGGATGCTCTGGCTCGGAGACGACGCCGTTCTCAGCGTTGGCGGAGCCGCCGACAGCAAGGTCGTTGTGGGAATTCGCCCGGAGGGGTTCCAGCCAAAACAGGATGGCGCACTGCGATGCCGATTCGCCAGGCTTGAGGTCATGGGGCGTGACAGCAGTGTCATATTCGCACACAACGCGGCGGAGAGCGCTTCCGTTCGGGCGATCATCGAATCGGGAACCTGTGCGGAGCCGGATGACGGTGTGATCCGATTTGATCTCAAACCGGGCAAGGTGCATCTGTTCCACCCGGAGACGGGTGAGCGCATCCGATTCACCACGAAAGAGTGAGGTACGCGCATGGAAACCAAGGGTTGGAAAGGGTGGCTGTATCTGCTGCCCGCAGGTGTCTTCATAGCGTTTTTCCTGATCTATCCGCTCGTGGATGTGTTTGTGTATTCCTTTGAGGAGGGATACAATTCCGCATCGCAGACATTCTTCGGCGTCGGGCTCTATAATTATTCCTATGTCCTGCATGATCCGTATTTTTTGCAGGCGCTCAAGAACACGTTTGTGCTCGTGATCGTGACCGTACCGCTTTCGACCGGCCTTGCGCTTCTGATCTCGGTCGGCCTCAGCTCGATCGGACGGCTGCGCAAGCTGTTCCAGACGGTGTATTTTTTGCCGTATGTAACGAACACGCTTGCGGTCGGCCTCGTTTTTATGATCCTGTTCAAAAAGACGGCCTACACCGATGGGCTTGTGAATCTCATGCTGCATTGGTTCGGGGGTCCTTCCGTGGACTTTATCGATGGGCCGCATTGGGCCAAAATGTTCGTGCTGTGTTTTTACACGATCTGGGTCGTTCTTCCGTTTAAGATTTTGATCCTGACAAGCGCGCTGTCCTCGGTCGATCAGACATATTATAATGCGGCGCGGGTCGACGGCACCTCGAAACTGCGCATCTTTACGCGTATTACGCTGCCGATGATTTCGCCGATGATCTTCTATCTCGTGATCACGGGCTTTATTGGCGCTTTTAAGGCGTACAGCGACGCGGTCGCCCTGTTCGGAACGGATCTGAACGCGGCGGAGATGAACACGATCGTTGGGTATATCTATGATATGCTGTACGGCAACAGCGGCGGGGATCCGTCATTTGCATCGGCGGGTGGCCTTCTCCTGTTTGCATCGGCGGCTGCCATTCTCCTGTTTGCCATCGTACTGACGATCACCTGCATCAACCTGACGCTCAGCAAGAAGCACATCTACTATTGACGGGGTCGGACTTATGA
Organism: Clostridium sp. CAG:1024; assembly: GCA_000432015.1. Lineage (GTDB taxonomy): Bacteria > Bacillota > Clostridia > Christensenellales > CAG-138 > CAG-1024. Next base: position 3,128 of record HF985514.1, read on the forward strand.
AAAACGAACGCAAACACAGCGCTGCCAAGCGCAAAGAACTGCTGCGGCGGAGTGTCCGCAGCACGATCATTCATGTTTTGCTCTGCATCTGGGCTATGATCGTGCTGTTCCCGTTCTATTGGATGGTGCTGACCTCGTTCAAAAGCTACAGCGCCTATAACGCAGAGTACATCCCGAAGTTTTTTACGCTGTCGCCGACATTTCAGAACTATCGCGAGGCGTTTACCGCCGTACCGCTCGGACAATATTTTCTGAATACGCTTCTGTTTACGCTCGGAACGACTGCGATCATGCTGATCGTGGTCATCCTTGCGGCGTTTGCGTTTGCAAGACTGAATTTCCGGGGAAAGAACCTTGCGTTCACGTTGCTGCTGTCGCTGATGATGATACCGAATGAGCTGGTCATCATTACAAACTTTGTTACGATCACAGATCTTGGGATGCGGAATACGTTCTGGGGGCTGATCCTTCCTTCCGTGCCGGCAGTGTTTTACATTTACCTGCTGAAAGAAAACTTCGCGCAAGTGCCGGAGGCGCTGTACTACGCGGCGAAAGTGGATGGAACCTCGGATTTTCGGTATCTGACCAAGGTACTCATCCCGATTTGCAAGCCGACGATCATTACGGTCATGATCCTGAAGATCATAGAATGCTGGAATTCCTATGTTTGGCCGCGCCTGATCACGGATGATGAGGCATATTATCTCGTTTCAAACGGCATTCAGGCTATTCGTGAAAATGGGTTTGGCCGCGAGAACATCCCTGCCATGATGGCCGCAGTCGTTGCGATCTCGCTGCCGCTCATCGTGCTGTTCCTGCTGTTCCGCAACAGGATCATGGAGGGCGTATCCAGAGGAGGGACAAAGGGATGAACGCAGTGAAAAAAGCGGCGCTGCTGCTGTCGACGGTTCTCGCCGTCGCCGTATGTACAGGATGCCATGGCGCACGCGGGCTTGCACCCTTTGAAATGCCCGAAGCGTTTGACACGGCGAAGGAACAGGAGCTCACGTTTTGGGCAAAGAATGATACCAATAAAGCGCAGACGCAGATCTATGAGACGACGATCGAGGCGTTTGAGAAGCTGTATCCCAATATCCACGTCAACATTCGCCTGTATACGGACTACGGGAAGATCTACAACGATGTGATCACGAATATCGCGACGAATACGACGCCGGACGTCTGCATCACCTATCCGGATCATATCGCGACCTATCTGACAGGTAAGAACGTTGTCGTACCGTTGGATGCGCTGATGGAGGATGCGGCCTATGGCTTGGGCGGGAGCGAACTTCGGTTTGACGCTCCGGCGAAGGAGGAGGTCGTGCAGACCTATCTGGAAGAGTGCCGCATCGGGGAGCGCTGTTATGCGCTGCCGTTCATGCGCTCTACGGAGGCGTGCTATGTGAACCGCGATTATGTGGAAAAACTCGGATACACGCTGCCGGAAACACTGACATGGGATTTCGTGTGGGAGGTTTCGGAAGCCGCGCTTGAAAAGCAGGCGGAAGGATTGTATCGCGTAAACGGCCAAAAGATCATGATCCCGTTCATCTATAAATCCACCGACAACATGATGATCCAGCTCCTGCGGCAGTCGGGGGGCGGGTACTCCAATGCAGACGGCGAGGTCTTGATCTTCAACGATACGACCAAAGAGATCCTGCGAACGATCGCTCGGCATGCAAAGACGGGCGCGTTTTCGACATTCAAGATTTCGAGCTATCCGGCAAACTTCCTGAATGCGGGACAGTGCATCTTTGCAGTCGATTCTACAGCGGGCTCCACTTGGATGGGCACGAAAGCGCCGCTGTCGGACATCAGCGCGGACAAACTCGTGGACTTTGAAACAGCGGTGATGACAGTGCCGCAAATGGATCCGGAAGCGCCGGTGATGATTTCGCAGGGACCGTCCGTGTGCGTGTTTAACAAAGCGGATCCGCAGCGCGTGCTCGCGGCCTGGCTGTTCGCACAGTATCTTCTGACCGATACGGTGCAGATCGCATATGCGGAAACGGAGGGATACGTCCCCGTCACAACGCGTGCGCAGGGCGCGGCGGACTATCGGGAGTACCTTTCGCACGAGGACGCAGACGCGGCGCATTATGAGGTCAAGATCAAAGCGACGAAGCTGCTGCTTGCACATGTAAACGATACCTTTGTGACGCCCGTGTACAATGGGTCTGCCTCGCTGCGTGACGCGGCCGGACAGATGATCGAGAATGTGACCAAGTCCGTGCGCAGAAAGGAGGCCGTGGACGAAGCATATTTGGATAAACTGTTTTCGGACGTGACGAGTTTGTATCGATTGGATACGGCTGCACGAAGCAAGATCAACGCGGGGGAAAAGGAAGAGCTGGGGCCGCTTCCCGACGCTGCGATCGCGCTGCTCACGACCCTTGGTGCAGCGTGGGTGCTGCTTGCTGCGACTGCGTTGTCGGAAAGAGTCAAACAGCGAAGAAGGTGACAGGCATGCCAATAGGAATACGGCAGAGAGGGAGACTTGTGCCGCGAATCACGGCATACACCTTGATTTCCTGTCAAAATCTTATATAATAAAGGTGTACAGTTCTTAGGAACAGAATTATTTAAGGAGAAAAGGTATGAAAAAATTTCTTGCGATCCTTCTGGCGGCTGCATTTGCAGTTGCGCTCATCGGCTGCACGGCGAAGCCCGCGGCAGAGTCTACAGAGGACATCCATGCAAAGTCGGAAGGCGTCATGACCTACGCGGAATATGCCGCAGCCGAACTTGACAGCGCGGTCGTCGTAGAGACTTTCGTGCAGGCGAAGCAGTCCTGGTGGGAGGATAAGGCGACGGTTTATACGCAGGATGCGGACGGCGCATATTTCCTGTACAACATGGCATGTTCCGAAGAGGATTACGCAAAGCTGGTTCCCGGAACGAAGATCAAGGTCAGCGGATTCAAGGCAGAGTGGGCAGGCGAAATCGAGATCATCGATGCGACGTTTGAGATTGAAGCGGGCAGCTACATTGCAGAACCGCTCGACGTGACTGCAATGCTCGACACGGATGAGCTGATCGCGAATCAGAACAAGCGCGTGTCCTTCAAGGGCATGACCGTCGAAGCCGCCGGCCAGGATGCGGACGGAAACGATGTTGCATTCCTGTACAATTGGGACGGCTCCGGCGCGGAGGGCGACGATCTGTATTTCAAAGCATCCGTCAACGGCAACACCTATACCTTTACCGTGGAGTCGTACCTCTGCGACAAGACCACGGACGTATACGCTGCAGTCAAAGCACTGAAGATTGGCGACAAGATCGACATGGACGGCTTCCTGTATTGGTATGAGGGTGTGAACCCGCACATCACCGCCGTGACGCCGGCTGAATAAAAGCAAATGCACATTGCGCCCCGCAGACACGCTCTGCGGGGATTCTTTTTGTGAAGGCCGCCTCTTGACGCAACAAACGGATATGGCGATCCAGCGGACCTGCGGAGAATACTGCACACCAGAACGGGTGACTCAGCTGCGAGCCGCCCGTTTTGTACAGCGCGCGGGCGAAACAGAAATAACGCATCGCAATATCCCCCACAAACCCCGCAGTTCTCTGAAAAAGAAACGAATCACGGGGATCCGTAAAAGCACAGCCACGGCGCGTTTCATCGATAGCGACCGCGGTTCTCGGGCGTACTAAGTAGCGACCGCGGTTCTCGGGCGTAATAAGCGACAGAACTCCGTCATACGCTGTACAAACGGCTTGACGGAGGGATAGGGAAGTGCGCGATTACATTGAAGAACGGATCTATCAGGCTGCGGCATACATCGTGGAGCACGGCGCAACAGTACGCGAGACAGCCAAGGAATTGGGGATTAGTAAAAGCACCGTGCATCAGGATGTTTCCGTGCGGCTCGTACAGCTGAACCCGCAGCTTGCCCGCGCAGTGCGGCTGGTCCTCGATAAAAACAAAGCCGAACGGCATATCCGCGGCGGACAGGCGACCTATCGAAAGTACAAATGCAGCTGATTCAGAACTTGGGCGGGACGGCAGAACAGGCGCAGGCGGCATAGACGCGTACTGCGCCTTGCTTTTTGAGCGCGTCTGCGCAGGCCATGAGCGTACTGCGGGTCGTCACAACGTCGTCGATCAGCAAAACGGACAACCCAGCGGTTTTGGAAGAGGCGAGGTATACATTTTCAAGGATGTTCCGTCGTTCTGAAGCGGTTTTCTGCGTCTGAGAGCGCGTGAGACGTGTTTTTTTCAAAAGCGAACGGTCGATCTGTAGAGACGGACAGCGCTCCCGTAAAGCGATCGCGAGCGCGTCGGGCGGATTATACCCGCGCAGATACTCTTTGAGCGGATGCATGGGAACCGGAACGACACGGTCGATCGACCAGTCGGCGGGAAGCGTTAGCTCGCGCATGAAAAAGCGCGCGAGATAGGTCTGTCCTTGGTATTTGAAACGATGCATGGCATCGTGCAGCACAGGGTCGTACCAAAAGGAAACGGCAAGACCGTCGAGCGGCGCGAAAAATGAAGGCGCATCACAGCGGCGGACAGCGGCGGCGCATTGTGCGCAAAGTCCGTCCGGACGCAGCAGAAGCTCACGGTCGCAAACCGGGCAGCAGCAGTCCTCGGGAAATAGCACGCGGGACAATCGTGTCAGCAAATCGGCCACAGTTGCCTTCCTCCGCCCTTCAGGCCTTCAAGAATGCGCACTCCGCAAGCCTCTGTGCGAGCGAGGTATAGCGCCTCGTGGAACGGTTGTTATCCACCATAGCGCGAATGGTCTCCCTGCGGCCGATACAGCAGACCTGAGACTTTGCCCGCGTTATGGCGGTATACAAAAGATTGCGGGTCAACAGCAGCGGCGTTCCGCCCGCCAGCGGCAGCAGAACGATCGGGAATTCGCTTCCCTGACTCTTGTGTATGGAGATACAGTATGCAAGACTCAGCGTATCCACCTGTGAAAAATCGTAGTTTGCAAGCCGGTCGTCATCGAACAGAACGCTCAGCCGGCGAGCTGCGGGGTCAATGTGGTACACCGTTCCGAGATCGCCGTTGAATGCGCCCGTGCCTTCAACGACTTCTCCGGATTGGCCGCGGCGCGTCCATTCCACCTTATAGTCGTTCTGCATCTGCATGATCTTGTCGCCCTCCCGAAAGACCGTATCGCCGAATGCCTGTTCACGCTTGCCGGGCGCGGGCGGGTTCAGCGCAGCTTGCAGAGCACGGTTGATGTTGTAGACGCCAAGCGTTCCTTTTTTCATAGGCGCAAGCACTTGGATGTCCAGAAGCGGTTCATTCGTGTGGAGAACGGGCGCAGGATGTGTGCAAAGCGCGATCAAACGCGCAAGAACGGCGTCCTGTGACGCAAGCTCTTCAAAGCGAAAATCAGAATCGGCAAGATCGAGCCGCGGCATTTCGCCATGGTTGACAAGATGCGCGTTCTGCACGATATAGCTTTCCTGCGCCTGCCGAAAGATCTCGGTGAGCCGTACCACGCGTACGACGTCGCTCTTGATAATGTCGCGTAACGCGTCGCCGCAGCCGACCGGGGGTAACTGGTCGCTGTCGCCGACGAGGATCAGCCTCGTTCCGGGGACAATGGCCTTGAGCAGCGCGGACATCAGCGGGATATCGACCATGGAGGCCTCGTCGATGATGACAATGTCGTAGAACAGCGGGTTCTCGTCGTTTCGCGTAAAGCCCTCGCCCGGAATGTACTCGAGCAAACGATGGATGGTTTTCGCTTCGCAGCCGGTCGCCTCGGTCATGCGCTTTGCAGCGCGGCCGGTCGGAGCAGCGAGCGCAAAGTCCATCTGCATATCGGACAGGATCTCGGTAATGCAGCGTATGATCGTTGTCTTGCCGGTGCCGGGGCCGCCGGTGATGACGAGCAGCCCCTCGTTCAGGGCGGCTTCGACGGCTTCGTATTGCTGCGGCGCAAGCTGGATGGAGTGATTCTGCGTGAGCGCCAAGTTCAGAAAAGGGTTTGCAATGGGCTTTTCGGTGAGCTGTATCAGCTTTTCGGCGACGCTTTGTTCCATACGCTGTACCCAGGGAAGGAAGATGCCGTCGTCGTCGCCGACCATTTGGTAAACGAGCTCACCTTTGCCGATCAGAGCGTCGAGCGTATCGGAGACGGCCTCCTCGTCCACGCCCAGAAGCTTGACTGCATAGCCGATGAGCGAAGCGCGCGGGACATAGGTGTGTCCGTATTCCATGCGCGCAAGGTTCAGCGCATAGAGAATGCCAGCAGAGAGCCGCGATGCGGAGTCGTAGGAAAAACCCGGAACGTTCTGCGCAATGCGATCCGCAATGACAAACCCAATGCCCTCCACATCAGCGATCATCTGATAGGGATTCTCTTCAATGCGGGCAAGGCAGAGCCCGCCGTAGATACGATAGAGCTTCAGCGCCTGCGTGACGGTAACGCCGTATGGTTCGAGCGCGAGCATAATGTCCCGCATCTGCATGTTTTCCTGATAGGAGGCAGCGATCATGGCGGCGCGTTTTTTTCCGATGCCGCTGATCTCGAGCAGCCGTTCCGGCGCGTTGTCCAAGATATCCAGCGTATTCATGCCGAAACTCTGCACAATGGCGTGTGCGGTGGAAGCGCCGACGCCGCGGATCAGGCCGCTGCCGAGGTAGCTTTCGATGGCGGACAATGTAGACGGAGCGAGCGTTTTTGCCGACGCCGCCTTGAATTGACGGCCGTATTTCGGATGACTTGCATACTGACCGGTCAAGGTGACGCGCTCGCCTCGGTTGCAAAGCGCAAGCGAACCGACCGCCGTGATATGCTCGCCCTCATCGGAGAACAGCTCGAGCACGGTGTATCCATTGTCTGCGTTGCGATAGATGATGTTTTCGATTGTACCAGTCAGTTCCATTGCCGTATCAGAAGACCCATTGAAGAACGCTGCCTGCGATCACTGCGGAGAGGAACGCGCTCCCGATCACAATGGCGTAGACGCGGGCGCCGCGTTTTCCGCGCAGCAGCACGAGCAGCCCGATGCCCGCCGAGGAGCAAAGTCCCGCGATCGCAGAGCCAAAGGAGATCATGCCGTCAAGGTAGAGCTGGGTCAGCAAAACCGAAGCAGCGCAGTTCGGGATCAGTCCGACGAGCGCTGCGATCAGCGGCTGAAACGGACCGGGAAGCAGCAACGCGGAGAGCTTTTCCTCGCCGATCAGCGAGATCAAAAGGCCGAGCGCGAGCGAGAACAGGAATAGATACTGAAAGATCTCCAGCGTGCGACGCACGGCGGCAAGCAGAATGTGCGAGAACTTTCTGTCGCTCTTGCAAACATGCGTTTCTGCATTTGCGGCGAAAGCGGCGTCCTGACTGCTGCGATTCCAGAACAGATCGAGCAAAAAGCCCGCACCCATCGCGACCACAAGCTTGACAAGGAGCAGCCGCAAGACTTCCTGCCAACCGCCGGGGTTGGCGAGCAGCACGGGAACGGCCTCGTCGGAGGTCGAAAGAAACACCGCCACGAGCGTGCCGGCAGAGACGAGACCGCCGTTGAACAGCTCCGCGCAGGCAGCGGAAAAGCCGCATTGCGGGACACAGCCCAAAAGAGCGCCCAGCGCGGGACCGAAACGGCCTGCCTTGCGGATGCTCAGCACAAAACGATCTGCGGCCCGATGCTCAAGGTATTCCATGACAAAGACCGTGAGCAGCAGAAAGGGCAGAAGCTTTGCGCTGTCCAGCAGCGCGTCGAGAAACACATCAAACAAGTCGCTCATTGAAATAGAAAGACTCCCGCTCACAGTGGAAGCGGGAGCGTTTCCTCCTTTTGTCAAAAATCGATCCGTTCGGCGATGTATGCGTCGAGCGCTTCGATCGGGAGACGAACCTGCTCCATCGTATCGCGGTCGCGAACGGTCACGCAGCCGTCGTTTTCCGTTTCAAAGTCGATCGTGATGCACATCGGCGTGCCGATTTCATCCTCGCGGCGATAGCGTTTTCCGATGCTTCCGGTCTCGTCAAAGTCGAGCATGTATTTCTTCGACAGAGCCGTATAGACCTCCATGGCCTTATCGGAAAGCTTCTTCGACAGCGGCAGGATCGCCGCCTTGTAGGGCGCGAGCGCCGGATGCAGATGCAATACGGTGCGCACGTCGCCGCCTTCCAGCTCTTCTTCATCGTAAGCATCGCAGAGGAACGCAAGCGTCACGCGGTCTGCACCGAGCGAGGGCTCCACGCAGTAGGGAACATACTTCTCGTTCGTTGTGGGGTCGAGGTACTCAAAGTTTGCGCCGCTGTGGTTCGCATGCGCCTTGAGGTCGAAGTCCGTACGGTCGGCAATGCCCCAAAGCTCGCCCCAGCCGAACGGGAACAGGAACTCGATGTCCGTCGTGCCGCGACTGTAGTGCGACAGCTCTTCCTTGGCATGTTCACGCATCTTGATGTGCGCTTCGGTCATGCCGAGCGAGAGCAGGAAGTTCTTGCAGTAGTTTTTCCAGTATTCATACCATTCAAGATCCGTGCCGGGCGTGCAGAAGAACTCCAGCTCCATCTGCTCGAACTCGCGGATACGGAAAATGAAGTTGCCCGGCGTGATCTCGTTGCGGAAGGACTTGCCGATCTGCGCGATGCCAAACGGGATCTTGCGGCGTGTCGTGCGCTGCACGTTTTTGAAATTGACGAAGATGCCCTGCGCCGTTTCGGGACGGAGATACAGCTCGGAAGTCGAGTCCTCGGTCACACCCTGGAAGGTCTTGAACATGAGGTTGAATTTGCGAATGCCGGTGAAATCCTTTGCACCGCACTCGGGGCAGGCGATCCCCTCATCGATAATGTACTGCTGCATCTGCTCGTTCGTCCAGCCGTCCGGATGAACGTCAAGGCCGTGCTCCTTTGCGTAGGCTTCGATAAGCTGGTCCGCACGGAAACGGGATTTGCACGCCTTGCAGTCCATGAGCGGATCGGAAAAACCACCCACATGGCCGCTCGCCACCCAGGTTTGGGGGTTCATCAGGATCGCAGCGTCCATGCCGACGTTGTAGGGACACTCCTGCACGAATTTACGCCACCAGGCCCGCTTGATGTTGTTTTTGAATTCTACGCCCAGCGGGCCGTAATCCCAAGAGTTGGCGAGGCCGCCGTAGATCTCGCTGCCGGGGTAAACAAAGCCGCGCCCTTTGCACAGAGCGACGATCTTATCCATGGTTTTTTCACATGCCATAATCCAATACTCCTCCTAAATTTCCACGCATCTATTATTAGGTACAAAGCGGGTTTTGTCAAGGCAAAAGGCGCAGGACAAGCACAGCATTTCGGTATTTTGCGTAGTATGGGGTAAGCGGCGGCGAAAGCTGTCGAAAGCAAAACAACAGGAGGATTATCCTATGGGTATTTTCGGTGGATGCAATGGCGGCTGCAACGGAACGAACTGGTGGTGGATCATCATCATTCTGCTTCTTCTTGATGGCGGCAACACCTGCGACAGCCTGATCTGGCTGCTGCTCCTCTCCAGATTCTGCGGCTGCGGAAACGCAGAGGAGACGAACGGCTGCGGCTGCGGTTCCCGCGTTTCCACGCAGAGCGGCTGTGGGTGCGGCTGCGGCTGCTAAGACGGCAGGATCGCGGCGTAATCAAGGAATAGAGTAGCGAGAACGCCCTCCTTTGTGCTATACTTTGGCAGAGAGGAGGGATTCTCTTGCATGAGGGACATATCGTCGTCGGCATGTCGGGCGGCGTTGACAGCACGGTCGCGGCATACCTGCTCAAGCAGCAGGGCTATGATGTGGTGGGCGTGTTCATGAAAAACTGGGAAGAGGAAACCGAGGACGGCGTTTGCACTGCGGCCGCGGATTACGAAGATGTGCGGCGGGTCTCGGACGCCATCGGCATCCCGTACTATACGGTCAATTTTGCAAAGGAATACCGCGACCGGGTGTTTTCGTATTTTCTTGCGGAATACCGGGCGGGCCGCACGCCGAACCCGGACGTGCTGTGCAACTGTGAGATCAAGTTCCGCGCTTTTTTGGATTTTGCCATGGGGACGGGCGCTTCTGCGCTTGCGACCGGACACTATGCGCGGCTTGCAAGGGAGGGCGGCGGCGTTCGGCTGCTGCGCGCTGCGGACGGCAACAAAGATCAGACCTACTTTCTTGCGGGCTTGACGCAGGAACAGCTCGGGAAAGCCTTGTTTCCCATCGGTGACATCCATAAGAATGAGGTGCGGCGCATCGCGCGAGAGCAGAACTTTGCAAACGCGAACAAAAAGGACAGCACCGGCGTGTGCTTTATCGGCGAACGCAATTTCAAGAAGTTCCTGATGGAATACCTTCCAGCACAGCGCGGCGACATCATGACCGAAAAGGGAAAGGTCATCGGAAAGCACGACGGGCTCATGTATTATACGCTGGGGCAGCGCCGTGGACTCGGTATCGGCGGGCAGGCCGGGGGAACGGGCGAGAGCTTTTTCGTGATCGGAAAGGATCTGTCGCGCAACCTTTTGATCGTGCAGCAGGGTGAACATGAGGAACTGTTTTCGCTGTCGCTGGATGCGGACAAGATCCACTGGATCGCTGGACATGCGCCGAAAGCCGAATTTGACTGCACGGCAAAGTTCCGTTATCGCCAGAGTGACCGGCCGGTCACGGTACAGGTTTGCGGCGATGGGGCGCATGTTCGTTTCCATGCGCCGGAGCGTGCGGTCACGCCGGGACAATGGGTCGTGTTCTATGACGGCGAAACCTGCCTGGGCGGCGGCCCGATCGACCGCACGGAACCGCAGAAAGCGATCCGAATTTAGCTTTGAGGGCAGAGAGCGCCGGATTTGCATTCCGGCGTTTTTTCATCTATAATAAACGCTATGATGGTGACACGGACACGAAAGATCCACTTGCATCCGCGCTTGGAAACTGCGGCAGCCCTGCTGAA
>HF985514.1:14043-66818 GCA_000432015.1 Clostridium sp. CAG:1024
GACATCGGCTGCGACCATGGACGGCTTGCCTGCGCGCTGTTGCAGCGGAACGAGACCTGGCGCTGTATCGCGTCGGACGTGAGCGCGCCGTCACTTGAAAAAGCCCGGCGGCTTTCTGCATACATCGGCGGAGAAGGCAGGATCGACATTCGGCTTGGAGACGGCCTTACCGTGCTGTGCCGGGGGGAGGCGGATGCGGTCGTTCTCTGCGGCATGGGAGGAGAACGGATCGTGGAATTGTTGGATGCCGCGGACAGCCCGCTTATGGGGGCACGCCTTGCTGTCATGCAGCCCATGCGCGGCGTAGAAGAACTGCGGGCGTATCTCTATACCACCGGGTATCGCATTCTTGACGATCGTGTCACGGAGGAAGCGGGCAGACTGTATCAGATTCTTTCTGCGGCGCCGCCTTGCGCGGACGGAGAATGCGACACTTGGCCGGCGGATTTCCCGGTTGGCTGTTTCAGCCTCGGGTATCGAGCGTTTGAACGGAGAGATCCACTGTGCAGAACACTCGCACGGCAGCAGCTTTTACAGACGCAGAAACGGCTGAAAACGGCCGCAAATACCGGCGGTGAACCCGTGCTTCGCCGAAAAGAAGCCGAACTTTTGACCATACTGGAAAGGTGGGAGCATTGATGCGGTTGCAGGATTGGATACGGGAGATGGAGCGGATCGCGCCGCCGGATCTGGCGCTGGACTTCGATAACCCGGGACTTTTGATCACGCCCGAACGCAAGGAGATCCGGCGTGTACTTGTTGCACTTGACTGCACGACGGCGGTCGCAAGAGAGGCGGCGGCATTTGACGCCGACCTGGTGCTCACGCATCACCCGCTGTTCTTTCACGGCGTCAAGCATATTTTGGAGGAGGATCCCGACACCGCGGCGGCGTATCTGCTGCTTCGAAACGGCATCGGCATGTACGCTGCGCATACGAATTTGGACGCGGCGGAAGGCGGCGTGAACGATGCGCTGCTTGCCTGCTTTGCACTCCGGGATGTGCGGCCGCTGCCCGGGGACGGGCTTGGCCGCATCGGCACCTTTGACCGGCCGATGACGCTGAGAGCGTTTGCGGCGCTCGTTCAGGACAAGCTGCAAGCCAGAGCGGATGTTGCAGGCGACCCGGAACGGGAGATCCTGACCGTGGCTTGCGTGAGCGGAAGCGGCGCAGAAGACATCGCGATCGCAAAGGCGGCCGGCGCCGATGTGTTTTTGACGGGCGAGTGCAGACATCATGAAGCGCTTGCCGCCAAGGAGATCGATATGCCGCTGGTCGTCGCGGGACACTATGAAACGGAGAAGATCGTTCTATTGCCGCTGATTGCCCGTTTACAGGCGCTTTCAAATGATGTACAATATAAGGTATCCCAATCGGACAGCGGTCCGTATTGGCGATTATAGGAGGGAATGACATGGGTAAACTCGATGCAATGCTGCTGTATCAGCAGACCGAGCAAAAAAAGCTGGAGGCCGAACAGGCCGTTCGCTCTACACCCGCACGCCAGAAACTCAGCCGCCTGCATAAGCTGCTGAAAACACAGCAGGCGACCATTCAGAAGCTGACTGAGGAGACGGAGACGCGCCTTTCTCAGATCAATAAGCTCTCGGAACAAGCAAAGCGCTTGGAAGAGCGTATCGCAAAGCTCTTGGGAGAGCGGATCGAGCTTGAAAACAGCGAGCTTGCGACCATCACCGGAGACGAGGAAAGCACGGCTGCTGAAATGACGGAACTCCGCGTGGACATTGAGCGCTTGCAGAAGGAGATCAATCAGGTCGTCCGCGAGGCAAAGAAGCTGCTTTCCGAAGCAGAGAAGGCGGCGGAGGAATACCGCGAGACCAATCTGACCGCGAAGAACGCAAAGAAGGAATACGATCAGGTCCGCGCAGTCTGCGAAAAGGAACGCGATGACAGCGCAGAGATGCTGGCAAGCTTTGATGAAAAGCTCGAGCAAATCAGAAAAGATGTTGATCCCGCGCTGTTCCAGCGGTACGAAAAGGTCAAGCAGCACTATGCGGCGCCGATTGTTCCGGTCATCGGCGGCAAGTGCAGCGGATGCAATATGTCGTTGCCGATGGTCATGCTGAAGCGTTTGAACGCGCCGGATGCGGTGCTTGAATGCGAGAACTGCGGCCGTATTCTATACAGCGAGCAGTAAAATCAGAATTAAAGTTTGCGAGTAAGACAGACGGCCGCCCCTCGTCGAGAGATGCGGGGAGGAAAGTCCGAGCACCGCAGGGCAGGGTGCCGGGTAACACCCGGTGGAGGCGACTCCAAGGAAAGTGCAACAGAAAGATACCGCCCGTCGCGAGTCGGGTAAGGATGGAAAGGCGAGGTAAGAGCTCACCGACGGCTTGGCGACTTGTCCGTCATGTAAACCCCACCTGGTGCAAGATTGAAATGGGAGCATATAATAGCGGCCCGCTACGCTCCTGGAAATCGCATGAGCCCACCGGCAACGATGGGCCAGAGATAGATGGTCGTCCTTAGACAGAACTCGGCTTACGGCTTGCTCGCAACATTTTTTGCCGCACGAACGGGCGGCTTTTCTATCATTTCAGTGCAGTGGGAGAAGGGTATGGAAGAACAGGCAACGAAAAAGACCGTTTTGAGCGGCATCCAGCCGACCAGCCGACTGACGCTCGGCAACTACCTTGGTGCGCTCAAAAATTTTGTCGCCATGCAGGAGGAGTTCGACTCCTATTATATGGTGGCGGACATGCATGCGATCACCGTGCGGCAGCAGCCCGCGGAATTGCGCAGACGCAGTATTGAAACACTTGCACTGTTTTTGGCCTGCGGTATCGATCCCGAGCGCTCGACGCTGTTCATCCAGTCACATGTGCCGGAACACGCCATGCTATCCTGGGTCCTCTGCTGCAATACCTACATGGGAGAGCTCGGCCGCATGACGCAGTTCAAGGACAAGAGCGCGCGTCACGCAGATAATATCAATGCGGGCCTGTTCACATATCCGGTGCTCATGGCGGCAGATATTCTGCTCTATCAGGCGCACCTCATCCCGGTCGGCGCGGATCAGAAGCAGCACGTCGAGATCACACGCGACCTTGCGGAACGCTTTAACAAGGTCTACGGAGAGACCTTTATCGTTCCCGAACCGTATATTCCGAAGGTGGGCGCACGCATCATGAGCCTGCAGGAGCCGACGAGCAAAATGAGCAAGTCCGACCCGAATCCGAATGGGTTTATCGCGATGTTGGATGATCCGGATACGATCCGCCGCAAGCTCAAGCGAGCCGTCACAGACTGCGACGGCGTGATCGCTGCAGACCCGGCGCGCGCGGGCGTGTATAATCTGCTTTCGATCTATTCGTCCTGTGCGGGCAAGACGATCGAAGAGGCCGCGGCAGAGTTGGAAGGCGAAGGCTACGGCACGCTGAAGAGCCGCACGGCAGACGCCGTTATCGCGGTGTTGGAGCCCATCCAGAACGAGTATACGCGGATCCTTGCAGATAAGCGGTATCTGACCTCTACACTTGAAAAAGGCGCGGAAAAAGCGCGCCGTAAAGCGCAAAAGACGCTCCGCAAGGTGTATCATAAGGTCGGGTTTGACTCGATCAAGGCCTGATCGTACAGAGCCGCGGACATTGCGCGCACGGCAAGAAAGAATGGTTTAACGAAGCAGGGCATTCTTCGGAAGGAAGAGCGCCCTGCTATTTACTTGTACAGGAAGTGCATTGCGAGCGCACCGTACAGATTGAAAAGGATCGCAAACGCGCCGATCCACAGCTCCCAAACGGGCGGGCGCTCCTTCATACGCGGCAGACAGATCAGCAGCGCGTAGGAGAGTAGATCTACCGTGTAACGGGCGCCGAACTGCCAGCCGCCAAATGTGCGATGGGTGAGCAGAAGCACGAGATTCAGCACCATGCAGATGAGTGCCGTCCATTGGTACGGCCGAAGCTTTTTGAGACGTGTGAGAAGCAGCAGGAAAAACGGGTTTGCCGCAAAGAACAGAAAACCGTCGTGAACAGGATACTTGAGCGCTAAATTCGCGTCGAGCGTGACCGGACGAAAGATCTTTTTGAGATTGCGCCAGAGAAACGCTGCGGAGAACTGCGGTTCGCCGCGGTTGAACTCCGGCAAATAGGTGTGACCAAACTCAAACGGATTGTGGAACCGCGCATAGTTGTACCACATATAGCAGCCGCCGATCAGGGCAGGAAGCAGCAGCAGCTTCCACTGTGAAAGCAGCGCTTTCCAAAATGGAAGCGACTTTTCACGCATGTCCTCTTCGATAAAGAAGACCAGCAGCGGAACAAACAGAAGAATGGAGAACGGACGGCAGCCAACGGCAAGCGCGACCATCGCAAAGGATAGAACGCGTTTGTCCCGTACGGCAAAAAGAATTGCGAGCGTACAGAACACCATGTTCAGCGACTGCGCCAGGAACCACACGGATCCGTCACTGCACATCCAAAGAAGATTGCTTCCGAGGAGGAAAAACGCACTGTAAAATCCGGCGGTCAGTTCAGACGCGCCCGCAGAGCGTACCGCACAGTAGACGGCGATGAGAATGGCGAGCGCAAAATAGAGAATGATGAGATTGTCGGGCGTCTCCGCACCGAAAACGAGCGTAAACGGCAGCATGACAACGGAGGGGACCGGTGGGAAGGAAACGAACCAGTCGCCGCCGTAGATCGCGAGCTCCAGCCACGGATAGTCCTGTCCGAGCCCCAACTGCCCCTTTCGCCAGGCCAACGCTTGCAGCGTGTAGCTGTTGTAAGGGCTGGATGCGAGCAGCGTTCCGCCGAAAAGGTCGTGCAGCAGGAGGTACAGCACGAGCGTCATAAGCAGCAGCAGAGACAAAGTGAAGCGTCTTGTTCGCAAGGAACGCACCCTCCATGTTTGGAAAAACTCAGGGAGCCCCGGCGAAAACGGCCGCAGGGCTCCCTTGTATTTTAGCGGATTTCTTTAGGTAAGGCAAGACAGGAAGCCTATATCCCCAGCAGCCGCTCCAGCGCCGCAAGTTTTAGGCTCACGCAGAGCACATCTGCAGCCTGCTCGATCTCTGAAAGCGTCGCATAGGACGGTGCGATCCGCAGATTGCTGTCATCCGGGTCGTTTCCGCCGGGGAAGGTCGCCCCCGCGCCGGTCAGGGAAAGCCCCGCCTGCTTTGCCAGCGCGTGCGCCCGCTTTGCCGTGCCGGGCATGGCATAAAGACTGATGAAGTAGCCGCCCTTCGGCCGTGTCCAGTGCGCGGTGCCGGTGGGCGCGATCTCACGGTCGAGCGCATCCAAAACGGCTTGGAATTTCGGCCGCAGGATCGCAGCGTGTTTTTCCATGTGGCGCAGCGTTGTTTCACGATCCTTCAGGAAACGGACGTGCATGAGCTGATCGATCTTATTGAACCCAATCGTCTGGAAGGACAGGATGCCGAGCAGATAGGCAAGATTGTCGCGGCTTGCAGCCATGCAGGAAACGCCCGCGCCAGCGAATGTGACCTTGGAGGTCGAGGCGAACTCGTACACCATGTCCGGGCGTCCGGCTTCACGACAGAGTGCCAGTATGTCCGGAATCTCCGCGAGCGGGCCGTCAAAATTGTGAATGCAGTAGGCGTTGTCCCACATGAGCGCAAAGTCCGGCGCTGCGGGGGAAAGCGCGGCGATGCGGCGGCAGACATCGTCACTGTAAACAATGCCGTCGGGATTTGAGTATTTCGGTACGCACCACATGCCCTTAACAGCGGGATCCCGCACGAGCGCCTCGACCTGCTCCATATCAGGGCCATTCTCTGTCAGACGCACGGGGAGTAATTCCGTGCCAAAGGACAGCGACACGTTGAAATGCCGGTCATATCCGGGCGCGGGGCAGAGGAATTTGACGACGGGCTCCTGCGACCACGGGCGTTCGCTGTGCAGCAGACCGTTTGTGTAGGCCTTTGCAATCAGGTCATACATGAGGTTCAGGCTCGCGTTGCCGCCGATCAGGACCTCTTCCGGCTGCACATCCAAAAGTGAGGCGAAAAGCCGCTTGCAGGAAGGAAGACCGTCGAGGCAGCCGTAATTGCGCACGTCCATGCCGTCGCATAGAAAATCATCGTCCGCGAGCGTGCTCAGCATGGCGTTGCTGAGATCGAGTTGCTTGGCCTCCGGCTTGCCGCGCGCAAGGTTCAAGGATAGATGCAGGTCGCAGAGCGCCTCATAGCGTGCTTTTTCTTTCGCGTATTCGGAACGCAGCTCAGCAGGCGACATATGTCGATATTCCATGGGACACCTCGAAAAAGAACAATTTTTGATATTGTGAAGCAAAATACAGGAAATGTCAAGAGAAATTGCAAAAACAAAGCGGCCGCGTAGGACGATCAAGGTATTTCTGCACCTAATTGCAGCGCTTCTTGCATAAATTGTATATCTTGCAGGATTCCTTTCAAAGATAACGGAACAAATATAAAACTGGCGGACACGCAAGAGGCGCAGTGTCCGCCGTGTTTGAAGGTTCGGAGTGGGCGATCATGCCTTGCCGAGACGTTGTTTCATCACTTTCTCAACGGCGTTGAGAATGTTTTCGTAGCCCGTGCAGCGGCAGAGATGACCGGAGAGCAGCTTCCGAAGCTCATCGCGCGTATACTGCTTGCCCGTCTCAAGGATCTCGACCGTAGTCATGATAAAGCCGGGCGTACAGAAGCCGCACTGCACCGCGGTCTCGTCGATGAACGCCTGCTGAATGTCGGACAGTTCGCCGTTCGGTCCGAGCAGACTTTCGAGCGTGCGGATATTTTTGCCGTCCGCCCAGATTGCCAGATAAATACAGGAATTGAAGCACTCGCCGTCGATGAGCACGTTGCAGGCCCCGCATTCGCCGACCTCGCATCCCTTTTTGACGGAGGTCAGGCGGTAGTCGTTGCGGAGCATGTCGGTGAGCGAGGCGCGCACATCGACCATGTTTTCCGTTTGCTTGCCGTTGATGGTGCAGCGGACGAGCTTGTATTGCGTCTGATGATCCATTACAGAGCACCTCCCGAGCGTTTGATGGATTCCGCGAGACAGCGCCGCGCAAGCTCTTCGACGAGCTGGAGCCGGAACTCGCGGCTGGCGCGCCAGCTTGTGCGCGGGTTAACGTCGTTCAAAGCGGCTTTGCCGAATGCCTCGACAGCTTCCGCGGAGACCGTCATGCCTTTGACAGCGGCTTCCGCAGAGGGCGCGCGCATGGGAACGGGGCCGGCGACGCCGTAGGCAAGACGCGCATCGACGATGGTCGTTTTGTCCTCGGAGAGCTTCACGTTGGCGGAGCAGCCGGTGGTCGCGATGTCCATGGCGTTGCGCATGGCATATTTGATATAGAAGCCTTTGTAGTCCTCATAGCTTTCGCGGCGCAGCAGGATCGCGGTCTGGATCTCGCCCTCGCGCAGATCGACCACGCCCGCCTTGATGTAGAACTCGCGGATTGGGACAAGACGAACGCCCTCCGGCCCGGTCAGCTCGATCACCGCGTCATAGGCCATGAGCGTGGAAGCGGAGTCCGCACTTGTAACGCCGTTGCAGGTATTGCCGCCGATGGTGCCGATGTTGCGGATCTGCGGGCCGCCGACCATATCGACCGCCTCGCCGAGAACGCCGACGTGCTCCTGGATCAAGGGACTCTTGGTGATGTGGGAAAAGCTCGTGAGCGAACCGATGCGGATCGTGCCGTCCGCTTCCATCGTTACGCCGCGCAGCTCGTCAAGTCCGTAAATGCTGATAAGGTCGCTTCCTGCGAGACGTCCCTCACGCATTTGTACAAGCACGTCGCTGCCCCCGGCAATGATCTTCGCCGCAGGATGCGCCAGGCGCAGCGCAACGGCGTTCTGCACGGAGCTTGCTTCATAAAGTGCATTGATATCGTACATAAATCGTCTGCCTCCGTTCTCAGATGAGTCCTTCCTCTTTGAAACGCTCAAAGAGGATATGCGGGGTCAGCGGCGCACGGTTGATGGAAACGCCCGTGGCCTGCAATACGGCGTTGCGAATGGCGGGCGCGCCGGAGCAGGCCGGCGGTTCGCCGAGCGCTTTGGTGCCGTAAGCGCTTGTCGGTTCGTAGTTCTCGACAAACTCCGCACGGATGTCCGGGTGATCCATGAAGGTGGAGAGCTTGTAGTCGAGCAGATTGTTGTTGAGCGGCCGGCCGGTCTTTTCATCAAAGAGCAGCTGCTCGGACATGCCGTAGCCAATGGCCATGCTCATGCCGCCGTGCACCTGCGCTTCCGCGAGGGCGGGGTTGATGAGACGGCCGCAGTCGTGTACGTTGACGATATTCAGCAGCTTGACCTTGCAGAGCGGGATATCCACTTCGACCTCCGCGAACGAGCAGCCGAAGGAATAGGCGTTCGTCTTGATCTGGTAGGTGCTTTCGCTCGTGAGGTGCTCGCTGTGCGTCAGGCTGTACAGCGCTTCCGTGGCAAGCTCGGCAAGCGTCATCAGCTCGCGCCCGTCCGGAATGCGGACAATCTTGCCGTCCACGATATTGAGGTTGCAGACGGGCATACGGGTAAGCTCATGCGCGTAGCTCAGAATGCGGTCCTTCAGCATGGTCGCGGTCTGCTGGATCGCAAAGCCGCCGACGTAGGTTTGGCGCGATGCGTATGCGCCCGTACCGAAGGGGGTAATGTCCGTATCCTGCGTGGAGACAACATGCACATCGGAAAACGGAATGCCGATCGTTTCCGCAGCCATCTGCGCAAAGGCCGTATCCGCGCCCTGACCGATCTCCGTTTCGCCCATTTGCAGCTGAATGGAGCCGTCCTGATTCAGCACCATGCGGCAGCTGGAGCTTTCAAGCGAGATCGGCCATACGGCGGTATTGTACCAGAAAATCGCCATGCCGATGCCGCGGCGGATGGGGCCGACCTGGTTTTCGTATTCCTTGCGTTTTTTTTCATAATCGATATAGGCCATGCCCTTCTCGATACACTGGTTGAGGCTGTCAAAGTAGTTCTCGTTTTTCGAGAAGTTGTCCTTATAGCCGACCTCCATCATGTTTTTGCGGCGCAGTTCGAGCGAGTCCATACCAAGACCCTTCGCGATGTCCTCGACATGGCTTTCGAGCGCAAACATGGCCTGCGGGATGCCGTAGCCGCGCATCGCGCCGGCGACCGGCGTATTCGTAAAGACCGTGTAAGCATCGACCTTGCAGGCCTCGCTCTTGTAGAGCTGACCGAAAGCGCCCGCGCCCTTGGCGTTGATGCTGTGGCCGTGGGAAGCGTAGGCACCCTGCTTGGAGAACGCTTCAAGACGGCGTGCAACGAAGGTGCCGTCAGGACGCACATAGGTGATGATGTGCGAACGGATTGCGTGGCGAACGCGGTTGGAGACAAAGGTTTCTTCCCGCGAGACATCCAGCTTCACTCTGCGGCCGCCGACCTGCGTACAGAGATAGGCGCAGAGCGGCTCGTACAGCGCGTCCTGCTTGTTGCCGAAGCCGCCGCCGATATACGGCTTGATAATGCGCACCTTGCCCCACGGGATGCCGAGCGCCTGACCGACAATGCGGCGCACGATGTGCGGGATCTGCGTAGAAGCGACGATCACGATGCGGTCGCCCTCCATATGCGCCTCGCAGATGAAGTTCTCGATGTGGCAATGCTGCACGATGGGCGTATCATACCAGCCCTCGAACTTGATGAGGCCGGGTTCCTTGATCGCGTCCTCGTAGTTGCCGTTTTCGTAGCCCGTGTGCGCGAGGATATTGTTCGGATAGTTTTCGTGGATCTGCGGCGCACCGTCCTGCATGGCCTCGACCTGATCGAGCACGAAGGGATACGCTTCATATTCAACCTTGATGGCGCGCACGGCCTGCGCTGCGGCGACTTCGTTTTCCGCAACGACCGCAGCAACGTCGTCCCCGTAAAAGCGGACGCGAGCTGTCAGCAGATGGCGATCCATCACATCCTGATGGTGCGGGTCTGTGGACCACGGGTGACCTGCGGTGGGGAATTTGATGTCCGGCACATCGAAACAGGTCACGATCTTGACGACGCCTTTGATCTTTTCCGCCTCGGAGATGTCGATGCGCTTGACGACGCCGTTCGCGATCGTCGAATGCAGGATCTTTGCCACATACGCACCCTTGTCCGTAAGGTCGTCTGTGTAGCGCGCACGACCGGTGACTTTATCGACGGCGTCGATGCGCGGAACGCTCTTTCCTACGATCATAGATTTCCTCCCTGAGCAACTGCTACATTATTGATTCTTATAAAGAAATTCCATATTCTTGACGTCGAACATGCCCATATCCGTGATGCGGACGGATGGGATGACCGGCAGCGCCACGAACGACAGCGTGATGAACGGATCAGAGCCGCTTGCAACGCCGAGCTCGGCCGCGGCCGCGAGCAGCGCCTGCTGCGCGGCGAGCACCTCCGAAACGGGCGCATCGGACATGAGGCCGGCGATGGGCAGCGGAAGCCTTGCGAGCATCCGGCCGCCGCGCACCACGACGTAGCCGCCGCCGCAGGCTTCGAGCGCATCGATTGCGGCGAACATGTCGGCGTCGTTATCGCCTGCGACGATCAGATTATGCGAGTCGTGCGCTACGGTTGTCGCAATTGCGCCGCCATGGATCGGCATGCCGCGGAGAATGCCGAGCCCTACACGGCTCGAGGCATGGTGACGCTCAAAGACGGCCAGCTTGACAAGCCCGTTGCCGGGAACGAACAGGCCGTTTTCATCGACGGGAACGGTCTCGGTGTCCAACTCGGTGAGCAGCTCGTTCGGCACGAGCCGGATGATGGGCATCGGACCTTCGACATGCAGTTCGAGCGCATCCGCCTTGCGCGGCGCAAGGTGAACGCTGTTGTAGATCTTCGGGTCGGGCTTCAGGATCTTGTCCGTCGTGGGCGAGAACACATTACCGCCCGTGATGACGGTGAGCGGGTTGAAGTCCGAAAGATTGTCGAACAGAACCATATCCGCACGATATCCGGGCGCGATGGCGCCATAGCCGCGGAGCGAATAGGTGTTTGCGGCGTTGATCGTCGCCATTTGGATCGCCTGGATCGCGGGAATACCGTTTGCGACCGCGCGGCGGAGAATGTAATTGATGTGGCCCTCGCTGCGAATGTTCTCAAGATGCTTGTCGTCCGTGCAGAACATCATGCGCCGGGTGGGAAGCCGGTTTTCTGCAATCTTGCGCATGACCTCTTCAATGCCGCGGTTCGCGGAGCCGATACGCAGATGAATCCGCATACCGGCGCGGAGCTTTTCCAGCACCTCGTCATAGTTTGAGCATTCATGATCCGTATGCGGACCGGCAACGCAGTAGGCGTTCAAAAGGTCGCCGGAGAGCAGCGGCGCATGACCGTCGATCGGCCTGCCGCGGAAAAGTTCGAGCTTGTCGAGCATCTCGCCGTCGCCCGTGGTCGTGGCGACGTAGTCCATGACCTCGCCGAGACCGGCAACGCGCGGATGATTCAAAAACTGCTCCATGTCCTTCGCGGTCACCTTCGCACCGCTCGTTTCAAACGCGGTACAGGGGACGCAGGACGGAAGCATCAAAAACACGGAAAGCGGCAGCCACTCCGTCTGATCCAACATATATTGGATGCCGTCGGTACCGCAGACGTTGACGATTTCATGCGGGTCTGCAATGATCGTCGTCGTGCCTTTTTCCAGGATAACGTTTGCAAAGCGGGACGGATGCGCCATGGACGATTCGATATGCACATGTCCGTCGATGAGACCGGGGGTCAGATATGCGCCCTTTGCATCGATCTCCTGCTTGCCGGAAAAAGAACCGACGCCCAAGATGATACCGTCGCGGATCGCGACGTCACCCTCGATGATCTCTTCCGTAAAAACATTGACGATCTTCGCGTTTTTGATGACCAGAGCGGCGTTTCGGCTTGCTGCATTCAGAATTGCAGCGCGTAGACGAGACTTCTCCAAAACAGAATCACCCACCTTTTCGATATTATAGCATGTAGTGATGCCGCTGCAAAGGAAATTTCGTGATACTTTCAATAGATGCACGATCGCGAACAGCTTGCAAAGCCCCTAAAATAGTGATAAAATGGCAAAAACGAGAGCCAAAAATATTTTTAGAAGCGAGGAAATATTTTTTGAAAACGCGTATCAATCACGGCGAGATCATATCCGAAGGAAAGCGTTTTTTTGCGGATCTGCTCATCGAGAATGGAAAGATCGTAAAAATTGCGCCGCACATTGAGGAGACTGCCGACACGGTGATCGATGCTTCCGGATGCTATGTTATGCCGGGGTTCATCGATACGCACACGCACTTTGATCTGGATCTCGGTGTGACCGTGACTGCGGATGATTTCAAGACGGGGACGCGCGCGGCGGTGCTCGGCGGCACGACGACCGTGCTCGACTTTGCGACGCAGGATCGCGGCATGACCATGCAGGACGCGCTCGACCTTTGGCACAAGAAGGCCGAGGGGAGCAGCTGCAATTACGGATTCCATATGGCGGTCTCCGAGTGGAACGATGCGCGCATCGCGGAGATCCCGCGCATGATCGAGCAGGGCGTGACCTCGTTTAAAATGTATATGGTTTACGATGCGATGCGCGTGGATGACGGCGCTATCTACGACGCGCTGCGCCGCACGGCTGCCGAGGATTGCGTGATCGGCGTGCATTGCGAAAACTATGACGTTTTGCAGCGCCGCATTGCGGACTGCAAAGCGCAGGGCTGGCTGGATCCCACGGCACACCCGGTTTCCCGCCCGAACGAGGTGGAAGCGGAGGCCGTTGCCCGCCTCATGCGGATCGCCCAGCTTGCAGAAGCGCCGGCTTGGGTCGTGCATCTGTCCACAAAAGAGGGACTCGAAGAGGCGCTGCGCGCACGCGCACGCGGGCAGGAGGTCTATCTGGAGACCTGTCCGCAGTACCTTGTGTTGGATGACAGCGCATACGCCGCGCCTGACGGCGCCAAGTTCGTGATGTCGCCGCCGCTCAGAAAGCGCGAGGATAATGCGGCGATCCTTGCCGCCATGCAGCGCAGCGAGATCGATGTTGTCGGCACGGATCACTGCTCTTTTACGATGAAACAAAAAGCGTTGGGAAGCGGAGACTTTTCCAAGATCCCGAACGGCGGGGCAGGCGTCGAAAACCGCGGCGAGATCGTTCATACTGCGGCGGTGCGCAGCGGGACGATCACGGTGGAGCAGATGGCGGAGCAGCTCTCCACAAACGCAGCAAAGCTCTTCGGCATGTTCCCGCAGAAAGGGTGCATCCGTGAAGGCAGCGATGCCGATCTTGTCGTGTTCGATCCCCATGCGTCGCGGACGATCTCATACAAAACGAACCATCATAACTGCGACAATTCGCCCTATGAGGGCATGGAGACAACAGGCCGCGCCCGCGATGTGCTGGTGAACGGCGTTGCTGCGGTCAGAGACTTTGCGCTGGTCGAAACAGGAGCGGGCAAGTATGTATACCGCAGCCGCAGCGGGAGGCCGAACCGGTGAATATCGCGGCGATCCTGCTTGCCGCGGGCCTTGGTACGCGTTTCGGGGGCGACAAGCTCAGCGCGCAGATCGGGGGAAAGCCCATGATTGCGCACGCTTGCGAGCTGCATGCATCTCTGCCGTATGCGCTGTTTGTGGCTGTCGTCCGGCCCGGCGATGCCGTGGTGACGGAAACCGCAGGAAAGACCGCATTGCTTGCTTATAATCCCACGCCCGAGCGAGGGATCGCATCGAGCGTTCGTATTGGACTGCGTACGGCGCTGGATGCGGCGGCGGCGCGGGGGATTCGATTGGACGGCGCGCTCTTCGGCGTAGCGGATCAGCCGTATCTCTCGCGGGATACGGTCCTTCGGCTCGTGGAGAGATTTGAAACGGAGCCGAAGCGCATCGTTGCGCCGTCTGCACCGGACGGGAAGCGGGGGAACCCGGTGATTTTCCCTGAAGGCTGCTTTGCGGAGCTGCTTGCGATCGAGGGGGATCGCGGCGGCGGAACGGTCATTCGGCGGCATCCGGAGCTGCTGCGCACAGTGAAGGTGCCGGAGGAGGATCTGCGGGACGTGGATGTGCGGCCGGAGACGGAAATCGGATAGCGTTCGACAAACCGCGGCGCTTGCATCCGCGGGGAAAAGCTGATATAGTAATTACGGATCAAAGACAGCTCATATAATTTCGTTGCATGGAACGAAAGTTTCTACTGAGCCGCCAGCGGCTCTGCTATGAGTGTCCGGCAAAAATACGAACCGATCGTATACCTGCGCCGGATGCTCTTTTCATTATTGTTCAAAACTGAAAATGGGGGAAGATCACATGTCGGTCAACGTACTCAAGGGGAATTTTGTGTCCGCACCTGCACTGGGAAAACTGGACTGCGTGGAAAACGGATACCTTGTGCTGGAGGACGGCCTGATCCGGGGCATTTTCGAAGCGCTGCCGGAACGGTATCACAATGCGCAGATCACGGATTTCAGCGACCGTCTGATTCTGCAATCCTTTTCTGATATGCACCTGCACGCGCCGCAGTATCCGATGCTCGGGCTCGGCATGGATCTGCAGCTGCTGGATTGGCTGACAACGTATACGTTTCCTGTGGAGGCGCAGTTCGCAGATACGGGGTATGCGCGGGAAGCGTATGCACGTCTTGCATCGAAACTCGTTCACAGCGGAACGACGCGGGTCGTGATGTTCGCATCCATCCATACGGACGCCACGCTGGTCCTGATGGAGGAATTGGAGCGGGCGGGCGTGACCGGCTATGTCGGCAAGGTGTGCATGGATCGTAACGGACTGCCGGGCGTCTACGAGGAGACGACAGAGGGATCGGAGCGGGAGACGCTGCGCTTTTTCGAGGCGGCGGCGCAGTTTTCGCACATCAAGCCCATCGTTACGCCGCGGTTTACGCCGACCTGCTCTGATGAACTGATGGCATGGCTCGGCCGGCAGGCGCGGACGCGCGGTCTGTATGTGCAGTCGCATTTGTCCGAAAACAAGGATGAGATCGCGTGGGTGCGCCGATTGCATCCGGACTGCGCAGAGTATTGGGAAACCTACGATAAGTTCGGCCTGTTTTCGGATCATACGGTGATGGCGCACTGCGTGTACTCCGGCGCGCGGGAACGGGAGGCGATGAAACGCCGAAACGTCCTTGTGGCGCATTGTCCGGATTCCAATATCAACATTTGCAGCGGGTTCGTTCCGCTTCGCACCATGCTGGATGAAGGACTCTGGATCGGACTTGGATCGGATATTGCGGGCGGCG
This sequence comes from Clostridium sp. CAG:1024, assembly GCA_000432015.1. Lineage (GTDB taxonomy): Bacteria > Bacillota > Clostridia > Christensenellales > CAG-138 > CAG-1024. Next base: position 29,226 of record HF985514.1, read on the forward strand.
CGGAATTGCCGATGAATCGAGTGATCACCGCAGCGATTCGTATGTCGAAAGCAAAGCGGATTGAAACGGAAGGAACGGCGGGGCTCCTGACGGTCGCAGAAGGGTACTATCTCGGCACGACCGCCGGCGCAGCGTATTTTGGCGCGGGGAATGGCTTTGCAGCCGGAGATTCGCTCCATGCGATCGTCGTGGACGAGAGCGGCTTTCCGCCAGCAAAATCGTTGACTTTGCAGGAACGGATGGAGCGGGCGATTTATTTGATGGATGAGCGGAGCATACAGGCCGTTTACAGCGAGGGCGTCCGCGTCGTGTAAGCGGCTTGCCGAATAGCCTTGCGCGAATGGGCGCATCCTATGCGCAAACGGGGCTGCGGCCGTCCGGCGCGCCTCACGGAAACGGGGTGTGCGCCTTGTCGCTTTCGACGCTGGTTTTGATCAGCATATTTATTCTGGACTGCGCCGGCTTTCTTCGCGCAACCGCAAGGCGGATTGAGGTTTCGGAAGGCGCCGTCGCCGCGGCGACGCTGCTCACGCTGGCGCTTTCTGCGGTGCAAGCGCCGCTTGCGGGAATCGCAACGCTGAATCTCGGGTTTTGCCTCGCGCTGCTTTTCGGCGTCCTGCTCTGCCGCAGCTGGAAGGACGCAGCGGAAACGCTCGTTGTCGCTCTGTGCGCGGGGGCGCTAGGATTCGGCGTTTATCGCCTGACCGCCGATTTTTATGAGCCGGGCCTGCTTGCCTGCCTGCCGGCGGCGGGACTATCGGCGCTGCTGCTCCCAAAGCGTCGGTCGGCACTGCTTGCTGCGGTGTCGGCGCCCGTGTTCTTTGCGGTTTGCGTGCTGTTTGAGGACATCTATTTGTTCGATGCGGCAGCGCTGCGCCTCGCAAATCCGGTCGCGCAGGACATGCAGACCATGGGGGCGGCGCTTTCGGCCCTGCTCTGGCCGCTGCCTGGCATTTCGGGAAGGGCTTTGAGAATTCTCCGTGAAAGATCGTAAATTATGCTTGCATTTTTCCGTGATGTGTGTATAATAATATCTGCGACGCAAACGCGGGGTTATAGCTCAGCTGGTCAGAGCGCTACGTTGACATCGTAGAGGTCGTTGGTTCGATCCCAACTAATCCCACCAAACGAAAGTATCCTGGGGTGTGCGTCACATCTTCGGCTATAAACCCTCACGATTTTGCCGGGAGTATCTGTTGGCAGGTGAATGGTCAAGCTCGCTGCGGGCGAGAAGACCGGAGCCGCCACAATGCACCCACCTGCCTTTGGGCGGGTATTATAGCAAGGATGAACGGCACCACGGGATTCTTTTGAGGTCATGTTGCGGAATTGTGTAATGGTAGCACCTACGACTCTGACTCGTATTGTCTAGGTTCGAATCCTAGTTCCGCAGCCAAGGAGACCCTCCGAGATTCGGAGGGTTTTTCTTATTCATGACGCTTGAGCTGCGACCGGTGAAATGCGATCCGGCTTCGTGCAGCACGAATACACCGATGAGTGCAGGAAAGGCGGGAAGCGTCTGTGAACGTCCGGCAGAACCAGAGTCCGCACATCAGTTTCACGTCGGGCGCAATACTCTCGAAACTGTTTCCCCCGCATCCGGCCGCGTGTATATCTATTCCTAATTTTGAAGAAGAGGGTTGCTTTTGCCTGCTTGGCCTGCGTCGCGACAGAGGCGAAAACCAATAGAGATTCGCCGGCCTGCGCGCGCTTCGGCAATCGGGATGCGGCCGGTGTAGTTCACCGACAAGTGACCGCCGTCGTCTGTTCGCGAACGATCGATGTGACGTTTAAAGCTACTGCTGGGGACGGGGAATGCAAGTGCGTTTTGCAGAAACGCGGAAACACTGTGGCGCGGTTATAGGCTTGAGCCCAGCAGCACGCCATAAGAATCTATCCGGTCTTTCTATTTGCGGAAGGCGTTCGGACAGGCAAGCAAGAAAAAGACCGCCGGGCGCCGCCGAACGGCAGTACCCAACGGCCCGTAACAATATGCCTTCGGGGACAGTCAATGATGGATCTCCGAGGCGGCAAACAAGACTCCTTGGCTATAGAAGTGTTTTGAACAAAACCATAGCACCCGTGATATGCAGCCTAAGCAGTTATTTCCCCGCGGTTGATTCCAGCGGGACCTGCGATGCGGTTCGCTTTTTCTCGATGAGATAGCGGTAGCGTTCAAGCGCATGATCGATCACATCGTTCCAGGGCAGGTAGATGGTTTCGCGCGCTCGTGCGCCGAGACGCTCCGCGAGCGCGGGATCGTCGAGCACCTTTGCGATGACATCGGCCAAATCTGCGGGATCGTCCGTGCAGAGCAAACCGTTTTCGCCGTCCGCGATCGGTTCCGCCGCGGCGCTGCCGCGCACAACGACGCTCGCCGTTCCCATGGCGGCCGCTTCCCGCACGACCATGCCGGAGGTATCATACAGCGAGGGAAAGACGAACAGCGTCGCGGCCTGATAGAGACCGTTCAGCAGTCGATCCTCCCGCAGGTGGCCGGTGAAGACCGTTCGTTCCGTAAGCCCCAGGTCATCGACAAGCCGGCGGATCGCTTCCGCGTCGGGCCCATGCCCGGCAAGCACGATCTGAAATTCGGCGCCGCGTTCCTTTAGCTGATACATAGCTTCGAGAATGTGCCGAATATTCTTTTTCCAGTTCATCTGCCCGCAATACATGAAGATGGGCTTGTCGCCGAGCCCAAATTTGGCTTTTGCCATGGCCATGTTCTCGTTCGAGGGCTGCACATCCGGCGTCCCATTCGGCATGACCACAATGTCGCCCTTGTAGCCGTAATCGCGCAGCGTGTCCGCGGAACTGTAGCTGACCGTCCACACCTCGTCGCAGCGTTCATAAAAACCGACGACATACCGCACGCCGATATCCGCGAGCATTTCCTGCCGGGTGAGCTTGTAAAAATCATCATAGTATTTGGAATGAAACGTACCGACGACGGGAATGCCGCGCCGTTTTCCGATGCGCAGCGCTTCCTGGCCCGCGATAAACGGACTGTGCGCATGGATAATATCAAGCGGTACCTTTTGGATGCGAAGGTTGTAATGCGGATCCAGAAGGGGGATGCCCGTCTGATACTGGCGTTGGGTCGGCACATTGTGGCTTACGAATTCGATCAGCTCGAACGGGAAGCCGCCGAGATACCCGGTATCCGTCATGGGCGCGACAACATAACACTCGTGGCCTTTTTGTGCGATCGTCGTTGCATAATTGTATACCACGCGGCCAACGCCGTCTACGATGGGGAAAAATGTGTCGGAAAACTGTCCAATCCGCATGGAATAGTACCTCCTTCAGTCGAGCGGCGGCTGCGTGCTTTTCGCTGCCCGGGTATGGACGATTATACCATACCTTGCCCGTTTCGCTGTTTAAGATTTCGTTAAAGAGACAAAAAAAGCCGTTCGGCCGCTACCGGATCTTTGCCGATCATTGTTTTTATTATACTATGAAGGCGTGCAGCAGGCAAGCGCGCCGCTTTTCCGCATGGAGAAAACCTGTTATACTATAGCATTAGAAAATCAAGCGGAGGAATACAATGCTCTGGATCGGAGAAAAACTGAACGGCGCAGTGCCGTCGATCGCCGCCGCCATTGCCGAGGGGGACGGGAAAATGATCGAGAGGATCGCGCGGGCACAAGCGGAGGCGGGCGCGGACTTTCTTGACGTTTCGGCGGCAACAACTGGCGGTTCGGCGGCAACAACGGCGGAGGAACTGCAAGCACTGCGGTTTCTGATCGAGAATGCCGAAAAGGGCGCTGCATTGCCGCTTTGCATCGACAGCCCGGATCCCATGGCCGTGGTGCAGGCAATGGCGTTTTGTTCGCGGCCCGGTCTTTTGAACTCCGTTTCGATGGAGGGAAGGAAAGCCGATATTATTTTTCCGGCCATGCAAGGCAATGCGTGGCGGGCGGTCGCGCTGCTGTCCGATGACAGGGGAACACCGGACAGCGTGGAGGAGCGGATGGCCGTGCTGGAACGGCTTCTCGAATGTGCCGGACAGTACGGCATCGAGGAGGAGCGGCTATATGTCGATCCGCTCGTAGAGGCGCTGCCGGTCAGTCCCAATGCCTTTTTGAAGTTCGCCGCCTGCGCGCGTGCCGTGAAAGCGGCACATCCGCGTCTGCATGTATTGGGCGGCATGTCAAACATTTCCTACGGTTTGCCGGAGCGTCGGCGGCTGTATGGCGCTTTTCTGAAATTGGCCGCGGAAGCGGGCGTGGATGCGATCATCAGCGATCCGCGGTCGAAGAACGATCCGGTAGACCCCGTTGCCGAAGCGGCGCTGCTTGGACGCGATCCCGGCTGCCGCGCGTATATCGCGGCCTGCACACACCGTGATGCGGAAATATGCGAGCAGACGCCTGCCGGATTGCTCATGAGCGCAGTCGAACAGGGGAATGCAGAACGGGGCGGCCGGCTTGCCGAAGAAGCGCTGCGAGCGGGCGCCGCGCCGCTGGCTCTGCTTGACGGCATGACGGAAACCATGGCGGAGCTCGGAAGGAGATTCGCTGCCGGAACGGTGTATATTCCGGAGTTGATCATGGCCGCAAAGACGATGCAGGCGGCAACCGAGGTTCTGAAACCGCTGCTCGGAGAAAACACGGCGAGGCTTGGAACCGTGGTGATCGGAACGGTCATGGGCGATGTGCATGACATCGGGAAAAACCTCGTTGCGATGATGCTTGAAGGCGCGGGATTTACCGTGATCGATCTCGGGACGGATGTGTATACGGAGGATTTCATCGAGGCCGTCGAACAGCATCCGGAAACGAAGATCATTGCGCTCTCTGCGCTGTTGACAACGACCATGCCGGCAATGCGAGACACGGTGCGGGCACTGCGGCAGGAGCCGTGCTGCCGCGGGATCCGTATCATGGTCGGCGGTGCGCCTGTGACGGAGACTTTCGCACAGCAGATCGGAGCGGATGCGTACACGCAGAACGCAGCCATGGCTGCGGAGCGCGCGCGGGAATTGATCGCGCAGGGAGGATAAAGGGGGAAACCAAATAAGGCGGCGCGGATGGGGGATCGCCCCTGAAGCGGCCGCTTTTTCACGAAAATTCAGCAGGATGCAATGGGTCGATCCGCAAATACGTTTATATGGTGAAAGGAGGAGGAGACATGGAAGCATCGATCGATAGACGCAACGACGCTGTAACGCGCGTTGTAGAGACATATTCGGATGATCTGCTTCGTCTTGCGCTGCACCATACGGCGGAACTTGCGACAGCGGAGGACATCGTACAAACGGCATTTGTGCGCTACATGACGGTTAAGACGCCGTTTCGAAATGCCATGCATGAGCGCGCATGGCTGATCCGCACGACGATCAATCTCTGCCATGACTATCACCGCTCAGCGTGGAATCGGAAACGCACGGACTTTGACGATCAGCTGATCGCGGACGAGGGACAGCCTGAGGAGGCGTTGGTTGACGGGACGGTACTGGAGGCGGTGCGCGAATTACCGGAGAAAGAGCGCAATGCAATCTATCTGTACTATTATCTCGGACTTTCCGTCAAAGAGATCGGCAGGATCACGGAGGAGAAAGAGGGGACGGTCACGAGCCGTCTCTACCGTGCGCGGGAGCACCTGAAATTCATGCTGAAAGGAGCCGTGTGACCATGACGAAAGAATATCGAAATCAATATCTGGATGAGTTGAACGGGATCGAGGCGACCGATGCGTTCAAACAGCGCGCCGCAGCCGCGATGCGCGCCGCAGCGGAGCAAGGTACGGGCGAAACTTCCCCAAAAGACCGCGTGCTCACGTTTCCGATGCGCAGAAAGCGCAGGATGACGCTGGCGGCGATCCTCGCAGCCGCACTGCTGCTTTGTGCGGGGACGGCGTTTGCCATCTTCCAAAGCACGGCGGATCGTGTGCAGGAACAGATCGATGAGAAATCCGCCGTTGGAACCGACGAGTTGACGCGGCAGGCAGAAGCATATGCGGATTCTATTCTCGCTGACATGGATCCGGTATATCTGGCGGAGGGCAGCGCGGCATTTGGCGATACCACGATTCGCGTGACAAAGATCCGCGACTATGGCGACGATGGATTTGGCGTTGCCTTTGAGATCACATCCAAGTCTAAAGGCGTCGTGTATTTCATGCAATGGCCGCAGGCACAGGATGCAGAGATCATCGCCTCGCACGAACAGATCGTTGACATGGGACAGGATGCGCATTCGTTCCGGCTCAAAACGGATGAGGGCGAGTATGCGCCGTATACAAAGGCAGAGGAGGGGGATCCGGCTGCATGGATCAATGAACAGGGCGAGTACATCATTCGATTCTATGATCCCGACGGCACGGGCGGAAAGATTCCGGCGCTTTCTGCAGGCAAGCAGTGGTCGCTTACGGGAACGCTGAACGGCCGTGACAAAAACGGCAAAGTGGTTGAGAAGATCGGCGATTTTACCATCCCGTTTACGGTGCAGGAGGATACCGCATATCGTGCGCAACTGCGGCAGGCATACATTGGGCGCTATCAGAGCGACTATCAGGGCCATATCGATCTGCAGCAGGGAAAGGTGGACGCGCTGCCGCAGGGTGAAGCGGTCGCGGTCGGCGCAAGCGACGGCAAGCTCAGCGTCAACGACGTGACGCGCACGGAGGACAGTCTGCTGTTCGGCGTTACAGCGCCTGACAACGGCGTGATACGCTACTATGAGGACGGATACGCGGTGGCGCGGCAGATCATGGTCTCCGCAAACGATGCAGGGGTATTCAACGAGATCGATAAAGTCCGAACCTATACCAAGCTCGAAAACCTGCCGGAAGAATCTCTGATCGGCGCGGAATTTACGACGGACATTTACGGCGAAGAAGATACATGCGAACACCTCGTCGTGTTCTACTACAATTGGAAGAATGGGAATGCGCGTCTGCCTGCGGATGCAACGGAAAAAACGAAATGGATCTCGCTGCATGAAAGCCAGAAGAAGGACGGCCGCAATCAGACCCGCCTCTACCATGACATCAAAACCTTTGACCTGAACGAGGCGGACGTTGTCGAGACGATCGACGGAACACGCCTTGCGCTCGGCGCGGTGGGACTGCTGGAGAACGGCAGGATGCTGGTTGAGCTGCGCGTGGATGGTATTCGCTGTGAGTTGATGCTGGATGAGAGCACGCCGATCGTGCGCGTCAACGGCGAGCAGGTCGAGGTTCATAACCATCCGGAAACACCGGTCGATCTTGCGGAATGGAAGAACGTGTACTGGGAGTGGCTCGATAAAAAGGAACGCATCGGCGGTACGTCCTTCACGATCGATTTACCGGATCGAATCGGGAAGATGCCGGAGAAGTTCGACCTTGAGATCGAATGGACGCTCGGGGACATTACCCAGGAATGTGAACGAACCACGATCGGTACTTATAAGCTGAAATTCCAGATCGAAAGGGATCGGTATACGACCACGCTGCCGGAGCGCGTGTTGGGTGAAGCTTGGTTGCTGCGCGACTGGGATCGGAGTAACTGAGACGAGTCGAAACCATAGCAGGGGAGACGATCCCCGAAGGAAACGTACTTCTGCTGTATCAGCAGCAAAAGGCGTGCGGGAGCAGTATTTCATTGCGCGTAGCTGATTCTCCCGTATGCGTTGAAAAGCCGGGCCGTTCAAAAGCGAACGGTTCGGCTTTCTTTGCAGTCCTGAATAACGCAGACAAAAGCGCGTCAGGTCATGAAAGGTATTGCACGCAGGGCAAGCGCAGGACACGCTGCGCTCCGCCGCCGCATCACGGCTTGTGCGTTTGGTGATCGCTGAGACTGACGCACAGAATGGCGCAAATGGAGAAAGCGCAGCCGAGAAATGCAACCGGCGAGAGCGTTTCACGATAGAGAAGGGCGCTGAAGACCAAACTGCTGATCGGCTCAAGCAGACTGCAAAACGAAGCAGTGGACGCGCCGATACGCTTTACACCGGTTGCAAAGCTGAAGCTCGCGCCGCAGGTCATGCCGCCGCAGAGAACCATGGCGAGCAGGCTCCGCAGCGTCCATGCACCGAATGCCATAGTGATGAGAAGCAACAGAAGGCAAACGGAACATGCGCCTAAGGAGATGTAGAACATGCGAACGGGCAGGGCAATTGAGACGTCGCCGCGGTCGAGTACGATGACATAGAATGCGAACGTCAGCGCCGAGCCCAGTGCGATCGGGATGCCAAGAAACGAACCACCGGTCATATTTCCGCTGATGCAAATGAGACCAATGAAAGACAACAGGATCGCAAAGCCCTTAAGCCAGGTGATCTTGTATTTGAAAAGCAGCGCCATTGCGATGCAGACGATCGAGGGATATGTAAAATGAACGACCGAAGCGCAGCCAACAGGTATGTACCGGCAAGCCGTCGTCAGTAGAATGCCGGTCAGCCCGTTGGCAACGCCGGCAGCAATAGGCTGGAGCGCCCGGCGTACAGGCATACGAATCGGCGCTCTGCTGATCAGACAGAAAAACAGACAACATAAAAAGAATACCAGCGTATTTACGAGAATAATGCTGATGGGCGTAGCCCCGCATCTCAGTGCGTAGGCACGAAGACTCGGCTCTGCTCCATATAGGAGAGAGGATAAGACCACAAGGCATAAACCGACCCACATACGACCGCCTCCGCTCCGTATCAAACAAAATGACCGCATAGACGAATGTCGCCGTTTGCGACCCAAAGCCCGAAAAGCGGGGAAGATGCCAGAGCAAGAGCATGATAAAACGCCGATACAGAGGAGTCAAGCGTTTTGAAGAAAACAGCAGATTGTCTGCACGGAGCGCAAAACACTGAAAAAAGGCCGAAAAGACGGCCTTTTTTTATTTTAATTGTGAGCAAAGGACAAGCGGGAATGGCATTTTTGTCCGCATTGGACAAGGGAACGGCAGAAGTTATGAACGCTGCGGTTCCAGCAGTCCCGTCAGGTGACCGGCTTTCATACCCAAGCTGATACGGAGTTGATCTTCAAGATGTGACGGATCGATGTTCATGAGCGCACGAATGCGATTGAGCCGATATTTCAGCGTATTTTCGTGAATGTAGAGCGCTTTTGCTGTCTGCGTAAGACTTGCATCATTTTCGATATAGGAAAACAGCGTTCCAAGCAGAACCGTATTGTTGCTTTTATCATATTCAATGAGCGGTGCAAACAGATGCATATAGTATTCGCGCAGAATCGCTTCATCCCGAACAGCCAATAGGAGTGTGTACACGCCAATGTCATCATAGGTCGCGATCATATGTTCGTCTGTATAGCGAAAAATATTCAAGATCCGCTGTGCACTTTGATAGCTTTCGGGGATCTCACAAAGCGAATGACAGACGCGTCCGATCCCAATGCGGCAGGAAAAGGCGGGATAGCGGCGCTGCATATTGCTGATAACGCCGGAAAGCAGGGACAAGGGAGATTCGCTGAGGTCATTTTGGTGCAGGATTGCGATGACGCTGTCACCAATGATTTTTTGCAGAACGGGTATGTTTTTGCTGTAGCATGCAGATTGCAGCTGCTCCGAAAACGCTGTGCGCTGTTCTGACTGCTTTACGGCAGCAGTGTGATCGCGGCGCATGACGCGGCAGAGCGCGACCACATAGCCGGGAGAACGGTCAAACCCTGTTTGCTCAAGGAGAAGCTGGGCATTTCCGGAGAGGGGGAATTCGCCAAACAAAAGCTCATTGGCGAGCAAGTCATTGGATTCATCGCGTATGGCCTGCTCGACGATCGCCGTGCAGATGGTTTTTGTGAATTCGACGAACCGTGTTTCCCAAGGGACAGTCATGAGCGGCAAACTCAGACGGTCTGCCTCGCGGATCGCCTCTTCCGGTAACTGCGGGATATACTTTCCAAGATTGATCACAACGCCAGCAACGCGCTTCTTTGCACAGCGTTTGATGTATTCAATGATGATCGTGTCCAGATCACCGTCGCCGGCAATGCTGCTGCCCGACAATACGACCAGTTCATGTCCCATGATCCAGTTGAGCGTGGTAAGCGGACTGTCCATAGAGTCGGCGCAGTAGACCCAGCGGATGGTGTTGTCCAGATGCGAATGCCCCGCGATCACATCGACACGTGTTTTTGAATCGGCGAATAAAGCGGGGATATCGGCGCAGCGAAAATTCATAACAGCTCCTTTAATTCATAAAACAGGGCAGACGTTTGTCCGGAACCCATGAATATCTTTGGCGGCTTTGCACATGGAAATAGGGCCGAAATGATGCGACAATAAGACATCAACTGTATGCAGCCGTGCAGAAATCAAGCATTCTGCCATCATGTCTTGGGTTGCTCAGAAATCGTGTACCTAGTGCCAGAGAAATAATGCAGCGGGTTTTATGCCCGGGGAATCGTACAGATTGCATTCACATGATAAAACATAATGCAAAAGAATGCAAGAAGATGCAACATGAACAGCATGGGAGGAAATGGATATCGTGAACGAAAACAGTGGGACAAAGCACAAGAGCGGAAAGAGAGGACTCAATCGTCTCGATGTGTTTGTGCTGGCATTTGGCGCAATGATCGGATGGGGATGGGTTGTGTTGTCCGGAGAATGGATTGAGCGAGCGGGAACGCTCGGTGCAATGTTGGCCTTTGCAATCGGCGGCGTGCTTGTTTTGTTTGTGGGGCTGGTATATGCAGAATTGGCTTCGGCAATGCCGACAACGGAGGGCGTGCTGCGCTTTTCCAAAACCGCGCTAGGCGCCAGGTCCGCGTTTATCTGTACCTGGGCGATCGTTCTCGGCTTCCTTGCCGTGATCGCCTTTGAAGCGGTTGCGCTTCCGACGGTGATCAACTATCTGTTTCCCGGATATGCAAAAGGATATCTCTATACGGTCGCGGGGTTTGACGTTTATGCAACATGGCTTGCGGTCGGCATCGGATGCTCTCTGCTCGTTGCCCTTATCAATTATATCGGCATTAAATTTGCCGCTACGCTGCAAACGGTTTTGACCTGCATTATTCTGCTGATTGGAATCCTGCTGGCGGGCGGGACCGCGGTGAATGGATCTGCTGAAAATATGGAACCGCTGTTTGCACACGATGGCCTCGGCGGACTCCTTGCCGTCGCGGTGACGACCCCGTTTTTCTATGTTGGGTTTGATGTGATTCCGCAAGCGGCGGGGGAAATGCACATTGCATCGAAAAAAATCGGTAGAATTTTGATCATCTCCGTCGCTTTTGCGGTTGCCTGGTATGTATTGATCGTAGCTTGCGTCGGTGCGACTCTTACACACGACGCGATGCGCGCAAGCGAGCTGCCTACAGCAGATGCCATGCGCGCGGCGTTCGGAAACCATCCAATCGCGGGAAAGATTTTGGTTATCGGCGGGATTTCGGGCATACTGACGAGCTGGAATGCGTTCTATATCGGGGCAAGCCGCTTGCTCTACGCCATGGCAAAGGAGAGGATGCTTCCCGCATGGCTTGGGAAAAAACATGAAAAGTTCGATACACCAGTCAATGCAATCCTCCTGATCGCGGTTATTACAAGTCTCGCACCTTTGCTCGGGAAAAACATGCTTTCCTGGCTGTCAAATGCCGGCAGCTTCGCTACGGTCATAACGTATCTTATCGTTTCTGTTTCCTTTCTGGTACTTCGGAAAAAACGGCCGGAGATGGAACGCCCTTACCGCATTCGAAATTGGAAATTTGTTGGGGCGGGCGCTGTACTGCTGTGCTTGCTGATGCTGACACTATATATGCCGGGCTTGCCCTCTGCGCTTGTCTGGCCGTATGAGTGGGCGATCCTCATTGCATGGACACTGTTCGGCTTCATTCTGTATCGCGCGGCAAAGCATCGAGGGAAGTAGAGCGTCAATGCCGTTTTGTCGAAAAGAAACAAAGAAAACTGTATGACCGGACATTGCGGGTCAAGCACGGTGACGGTAAAATGTAAGAAGTCCATCCATAACCAAACAATAACGATCAGTTATATGCAGCATATTGAAATAAGCCTGTAATACGTTTCATCTGTTCGAAAGGAGGATGCAAACACCGAGAGGAATCAGATAAGATCATACTTGGGATTAGGGAATTTTGTTCGGATTCAAAAGGACAAACACAGAGAGGAGTATTCAATGAACGTAGGTTCCATCATTATCTGTATTATTTATTTTGCAATTCTGATCGGTATCGCCGTGATTGCAAGCAAAAAATCGAAAAACGCGCAAGAGTTTACCAACGCCGGCCGTCGCATCGCAATGTTTGCAGCCATGTGTACGATCATCGCCTCCGAATGGGGGAGCGGCAACGTGATCGGCACGGCGTCGGACGCTTACAGCTACGGCATCAGCGCATACATTTTCCCGGTTGCCATGGGCATCGGCATCTTCCTTCTCGGTCTGCTCCTCGCAGAAAAGTATTGGAAAATTGAAGAGATTTCCATGTGCGCGTATATCCGCAAGCGCTATTCCAAACGCTGTGAGCTGCTTGCAACCATCCTGATGGTGCTCTCCATCATCCTCGTTACCGGCGCGCAGCTCAAGTCGGGAGGCTTGTTGGCGGAGACACTGTTTGGCTGGAACAAGACCACGGCGGTGATTATTTTTGCGGTTGTTGTGTGCGTATACACCTGCATCGGCGGTCTGCTGGCCGTTGCGTATAACGATACGTTCAACCTGTGCCTTGGTGCTGCGGGCGTTCTTATCTGCCTCATTGCCGGACTGAATAAAGTCGGCGGGTTCGAAGGGATTGCAGCGTCTATGACGCCGGAGAGACTTGATCCCCGACCCTTCGGCTCTTGGATATGGGCGGTTGATTATCTCGCTTCCAGCACATTTGTTATGCTCGCGGTTCCTGAGCTCATTCAACGCATTTGGGCTTGCAAGAGCGCAAAGACTGCAAAGGCCGCTTGCATGGTCGGCGGTATTGTATACATTATTCTCGGCTTACTGAGCCTCCTGCTTGGCCTCATCGCATACGTCATCCTTCCGAACATCGATGCAGGACTTGCAATGCCGGAGCTGGTCATGAATCTCTTCCCGTCGCTCCTTGGCACGGTCATTCTGATGTCGGTGCTTGCAGCGCTCGTATCCACTGCGGATACAATGCTGCTCATCACTTCGACGATGATCGTAGAGGATCTTATCAAGCCCTTTGTGAAGAAGACGATCGACGACAAAAAGACGCTGACGCTTATTCGTATTTTCATTTTCATTGTTGCGGCAATTTCAGTGTTCTTTGCGACCGGGTTCACACGCGTTCTGGGACTCGTTCTGTTCAGCTATTATGTCTATATCGGCATTTCCACGGTGTTCATATTTGGACGGATATGGAAAGGCGCAACGGAAAAGGCCGCGTTCTGGAGTATGGTCATCAGCGTGATCGCTGCTGCGATCTGGCAGTTCACGGACATGAGCTACAAGCTCACATGGACGACCACGGGCATTGTCGCAGTGGTGGCATCCTTCATTCCGTTCTTTGTGATCAGCCTCATTGAAAACGCCAAGAAGCCCAAAGCGGGCGAGCCTATGCAGGAGATCGTCTAATGCGCCGAACGGCTTAATCGAGACAACAGTATCCGCTCTTTCGTCCGGAGAGAGCGGATCACACCGCACAAGGAGGATGCTGAATCATGGCAAAGCTATTATTGCATGGCGCTTGGGTTTGCACGGAAGACGCAGGGCAGCAGGTGCTGATCGAAAATGGGTATGTTGGTGTTCAGGATGATAAGATCGTATACGTCGGAAAGACGGAACCGGCGGGGTTTGAGGATGCAGAGCGCTTTGAACGGAAATATGGCTTTATCATGCCTGGACTCGTGGATATGCACTATCACAGCGATTCACCGGCAACAAAGGGCTTTCAGGAGGATTGCGGAAGCGAGCACCTGTACGGATCGATCCTGTATGAGTACTTGACAGCGATCTATGCGGCCACCACGGTGGAAGAGTGGAGAGCTATTGCAAATTTGACCTTTATGGAGATGATTTCTGGCGGTATTACGACATGCGTGGAGTTTAACTCCTATTTCCCGGAGGAGATGGTCGATCTGCTGGGCGACTGCGGGCTGCGCGGGTATATTGCGCCGGAGACAAACTCGCTCGATGGGTATCCGTATTCACCGGACGGAAGAAGCGTGCGCATTGAGCACAAGACCGGACCCGATATGTTCAAAAAGCTGGAGCGCAATGTCGATCTGATCGAACGCTATAACGGCGCGCACAATGACCGTGTTAGGGTGACGCTCGGACCCACGGAACCGCCTGCATGCCGCCCGGAATTGTTGCGTGAGGTGCGCAAACTGACATCGAAGTACCATGTGCCGATCACGATGCACGCGGCAGAGACGAGAATCGAGCGCAACTATATTCGCAACGAGTACGGAAAGGACTCGATCGTGCTTCTTGCGGAAAATGGTATCGTTGGGCCGGACGTGATCCTCGCGCATACCGTGTTTGCGAACGACGAAGAAAAGAGGATCATGGCGGAGACGGGAACGAACGTTGCACATTGCCCAGCGGTGTTCGTTGCGCACGGCGATTACATGAAGTCGCTTCAGAGCTACACAGATCTCGGCATCAATGTTGCGATCGGAACGGATACCTTCCCGCAGGATATGATTCGTGAAATGCGCGTTGCCGGCTGCATGTCGCGTGTTGCCGATCAGTATTTCCGCAGTGCAAAGTCCGGACTGCTCTTCCGCTGCGCAACGCAGAACGGCGCGAAAGCGCTGGGCCGGGATGACATTGGCCGTCTCACCGTTGGGGCAAAAGCGGATATCGCGATTGTCGATATGAATGGATTCAATACGATTCCGGTGCGCGACCCGATCCGCGTTCTTATCAGCTGCGCAACGAGCGCGAATGTGAGCGACACGATCGTTGACGGACGCGTGCTTATGAGAAACCGCGAGTTGCTCAGCATGAATCGTGAAAAGGTCAGCGAAGCGGCCTGGTCCGCCGCAAGAATAATCTGGAGCAGGATCCCGAATCTAAACGAATTGTCACCTATGACCTGTCCCATCATCTGAGCATAAGCCTCCCATTTATGCTTTGGGGCGGCCGGTCGGAGCATATTCCCCGTGCTCCGGCCGGCTTCTGTTGTATAATTGCCGATAGGAAAGAGAGTGAGCGATATCATGAGAATTGAAGTTGCCGCGGTGCAGATGCAGTGCAGGCTCGGTGAGAAACGGCGGAATTGTGAACGCATGATTCAAGAGATCGGGCGCATCAAAAAGTGCAGACCGGATACTGCGCTTATCGTGTTCCCGGAGTGCGCCGTAACGGGATATGAATGTCCGGAAGCATACCCGTCGCTTGCCGAGCGCTGGCCGGACGGCAAGAGTATAAAGATGCTTGCGCAGGCGGCGCAGCAATACCGAGTCCATCTCATTTTCGGTTTTGTGGAGAAGGACGGTGAATTTGTGTACAACAGTGCCGCTTTTATCGACGACGAGGGGAAACCCATTGCCCGATATAGAAAAACACATTTGGTCGAAGGCATGGAGACGGTGTCTTTCGTTGCGGGAACGGAGTTCCCCGTCTATGAGACAAAGATCGGCAGGATCGGGATCATGATCTGTTGGGATGCGGCGTTCCCGGAGGCCGCGAGACTTCTCGCATTGCACGGCGCAGAGCTGATTGTCGTGCCGGAGGCCGTGGAATGCGGGATCGAGCATCCATGGCAGCTTGCACTTGCGGCGCGCGCGTTCGATAACGGCGTATATGTCCTGAGCTGCAACCATGCGGGCAAGGATCGGGAACTGGAATACTTCGGTATGAGCAGCCTGTTTTCACCCATGGGCGCTGCGGAGGCGGTGCTCGGCAAGGATGAAGCGACGCTGTGCGGAACAGTCGATTACGACGCAGTTCGCGAGGCACGCGAATACTTCTATATGCTGCGCACGCGACGGCCGGAGCTGTACCGGGATCTCTGCTGGTAATGCACAAGTCGTTTCACAAAGAAAGAGCCTCTGCTCCGGTCGGAGAGAAGGCTCTTTTGCGGTTTTGGGGCTGCTTTCGGAACCGAAAGCTCCACGGATCCGCGTTCTGCGAACGGCGCCTTCAGTCACGCATATATGCGGCGTGTACTGCATGCAGACTGCGCAATCTGATCAGTGCGCCGCTGCGGCATTGCGCGGGAAACGATCAGTTTCCGCCCTTCACATACAGCGGACAGTCGGGATACTTGCGCGCCGCCGTGTCCTCCGTCCAGCCGTTCGGCTTGTAAGGAGCGCTGACACGACCGTTTTCCGGGACAGCAACGCCGTTGTAGCTTTGCATCTCGGAATGCACGAGCAGCAGGGCGAAGGATTGTGTCGCGTCCCAGTCCGCAGGCTGCATGGCGGTCGAAATCGTAAAGACGATATCGCGCTCCAGATCAATCTTTTCCGCATTCTTTGGAAGGATGCGTTCGAGCCTCGCGCGCGAACCGTTTTCGGGGCCGTAGAACTTCATGGAGCTGTAGGCTTTGCCCTGATTCTCCCCGTCTACAAGGAAGACCACGTCCATATAGTTGCTGAACATATGGCACTGCTGCTTTGTCCAGCCTGCGGGCGGCTGAATGCGGACGGTGAACTCCGTGCCTTCGAGCTTTTGACGGACGGCGAGCAAGGAGAAGCTGCCGCCCTCAAGCGAGAGCCTGTCGTTTCCGACCATGGCGGTATCGCCGTTTAAGCTTTCCGCGCCGGAGAAAACGAGCGCGTCGCCCATCAACGGAACCGGGGCGGGAACGGTGAGGAAGGAAATGCTCTCCGTGCCTGCGGTCGCGTCAAAGCCGAGGTCCTCCACAAGGAGCGTCACACAGGGCTCGGGCAAATCGCTCGCGCCGGTCTCGTTCCAAGCGCGGAGCGTCGCCATGTCGTAGAAGCAGAGCCGGAGCGAGAGCGTGTGGCTGCCTTTGAGCCCCTGCCCGGCAAAAAAGCTGATGCTGACGGGTACGGCGTCCTCGTTTTGTACCATTTGGAGCAGCTCGTCATCGGAAGCACGGTAGACGATGCTCGGCGTGGGATCTTCGCCGAAAGCGCCCCCATCGACGGAGTAGAGCGCATATGCGAAGACCATATCGTCCGGAGCCGAATGGAGCACGCCGCCCTCGGCCTCCGTCACCGTGTACTCGGACAAGGGACGGAACAGGCTTGCAGCATTCCCGTACAGCTTTCCGGTGATGTACGCCTGCTCGCCGTCATAGAGCAGCTCGTCGATTTCGAGCCGGAGCTTTTCCGCCCAGGCCTGCCAAACCGCGTCCCTTGCGGCGGCAATGGTCACGGTATAAGCCTCTGAATCGGGCGTTTCGATCGCCGCGTCCATGGCGGGATTCGTTTCGCGTTCGTCCTTTGGCGTGGAGAGGTAATCGCCGGGTTCAACCACGGGCGTCAGGATCTTCAGAACAGCAGCGCGTGTTGAGGGAACGGCCATCGCCGTGCCGATGCATACGAGCAGCGCGGCCGCGATATACAGGAGAGAACGGCTGAGCCTGCGCCGGTGAAGCCGCGGCGCAGCGTTTCCCGCGCCGCAACCCGTTTCCCGGGCGGGAGAAACGTTTTCTGCGTCCGTTTCCCGGAGAATGTGGCGCTTCATTGCGTCGCCCGATAACAGTGCGCGTTCGAGCGTCTGCCGATAGAGTTCTTTTTCGGTCATAGGGCAAGGTCTCCTTTCTTATGCAATTCGGATCGAATACTGCGGCGGGCGCGGAAGAGACGGCTCTTGACCGCTTCTTCGGAAACGCCAAGCGAGCGGGCGATCTCTGCGACGGACATGTCGAAACCGTAATAGAGTACGAATGTTCTGTAGACCTCTGCGGGCAGTGCGCGGGCAAGCGTGAATATCTCCTTGACAGCCACAGCGTCAAGCGCGCGGAGCGATACCTCCTGCCCGTCGTCCGGGAGAACGGCATCCGGCAGAGGCGTTTCACGTTCTTTTCGAACGGCGCGCGCGGCGTAGTGCTGCGTGATCTCGTGGCAGAGCGACTTATAGAGAAAAGCACCGGGATCGGAGATGTCCGAGAATCCGTGCTTTTTGATGCGGCGCAGGAAACGCACATAGGCGTTCTGTAACGCATCTTCCGCGTCGAACGGATCGGATAACTTGAGGAGAGCCTGCCGGAGAAGTGCGCGGTAGGTTTCGTCGTAGACCCGGTCAAAGTAGGCTTCATACGGAAGCATGGCGGTTTTGATCGCCTCCTTTTCAAGACATCAAGCGCTTGTACCTGTATAGAGCGTAGCATGGAGAGATCGGTTGCGTAAACAAGAGAAAAAGATGTGATTTGCTGCCGTCGGCAAGCGTGCGCATAAAAACAAGATCTCCGTGCGCACAGCAGCGGAGACCCAGTTCGAAATACCGTATGCAGATCTGTGGCTGTTATCCGCCCAGATATGCTTTTTTGACGGCAGAGCTGTTCAAAAGTTCCTGACCGGTACCCTCGAGAACGATGTTCCCGGTCTCAAGTACATAACCGCGCGTCGCAATGGACAATGCCATTTGCGCGTTTTGTTCAACGAGCAGGATCGTGGTGCCGTGCTCGTGCAGCTCCAGAATGATGTCGAAAATCTGCTGTACAAGGATCGGCGCAAGTCCCATGGAAGGCTCGTCGAGCATCAGCAGCTTCGGATGCGACATGAGCGCACGCCCCATGGCAAGCATCTGCTGCTCACCGCCGGACAGCGTGCCGGCGATCTGCCTGCGGCGTTCCTTCAGACGGGGGAACCGTGCATATACATCCGCGATGGACTCCGAAACACCGCTGAGCGGCTGGGTAAACGCACCCATTTCGAGGTTTTCCTCAACGGTCATGTTTTGAAAGACGCGCCGCCCCTCCGGCACATGCGCAAGACCCATTGCAACGATCTTGTGGGGCGCGACGGCATGAATGTCGCGATCCTCAAAGTGGATACCGCCGGTTCGCGTCCGCAGAAGGCCGGAGATCGTTTTCAGGATCGTGCTCTTGCCCGCGCCGTTTGCACCGATCAGCGTTACGATCTCACCGTCGTTGACCTCGAAGGAAACGTTCTTGATCGCATGAATATTGCCGTAATATACGTTAATGTCGTTCACACACAGCATGGTGATCTCACGCCTCCTTCTTTCCAAGGTACGCCTCGATGACGACCGGATTGTTTTTGATTTCTTCGGGCGAACCCTTGGCGATGATCTTGCCATAGTTCAGCACGGCGATGCCCTCGCAAATACCCATGACGAGCGACATATCGTGCTCAATCAGCATGATCGCGATCTGGAAGGTGTCGCGGATCTTGCGAATGTTCCCCATAAGCTCTGCGGTTTCCGCGGGGTTCATGCCTGCGGCTGGTTCGTCGAGCAGCAGCAGCTTCGGGTTTGTCGCAAGCGCACGGACGATCTCAAGCCGTCTCTGCGCGCCGTAGGGCAGGGAGCCCGCCTGATGCTGCGCCAGATCCTGCATGTCAAAGATCGAGAGCAGTTCCAGTGCGCGTTCATGCGCTTTCTTTTCCTGCTTCCAGTAGTCAGGCAGCCGCAGCAGCGCGCTCGGAAGCGGATAGCGCATCTGATTGTGCAGACCGATGAGCACGTTCTCCTCCACGGTGAGATTCCCGAACAGGCGAATGTTCTGAAAGGTACGCGCAACGCCCATTTGGTTAATCTGGTAAGTGCGCTTCCCCTTTGTGTCGATGCCGTCGAGCAGGATCACGCCGCGCGTGGGCTGGTAAACGTTCGTAATGAGGTTAAACACCGTGGTCTTGCCCGCGCCGTTCGGCCCGATGAGTCCGGTGATTTCCGTGCGGCCCATGACGAGGGTGAAATTCTCAACAGCGTGCAGACCGCCAAAGTCGATGCCGAGACTGTGAATGTCCAGGATCGGAGGCTTGTCAATATCGCGCTCGGTCAAAAGTCCGCGGCTCGGGATCGGGATCAGTTTGTCCATCAGGCTTCACCTCCTTCGGCGGACGATGCGTTCGTTTCTGATACTGCACGCTTGTTTTTCGGTTTCTTCGGCTTTTTCTCTTTCGGTTCGCGGTTCAGGAGCTTTTCAAGCAGCTGCGACAGTGAGAAATCATACTGTCCAAGCAGACCGGAGGGCTTGAAGATCATGACCACGATCAAAAGAAGCGAGTACACGATCATTCGATAATCGGAGAATGCGCGCAGCAGCTCCGGCACGGCGGTCAGAACCGTTGCGGAAACAACGGAACCGAGCATGGAACCCATGCCGCCGAGCACGACCATGACGAGGATCTCGATCGACTTCATAAAGCCGAAGCCCGAAGGGTTCAAAATACCGAGATAGCTTGCGTACAACGCGCCGGCAACGCCCGCAAAGAACGCGGAAGCGGTGAAGCCCAGCGTCTTATAGAATGTCAGGTTGATGCCGCAGCTTTCGGCAGCGATCTCGTTTTCGCGTACGGAGAGGATCGCGCGGCCGTGGCGAGATTTCATCATCGTGTGGATCAAAAAGCAGACGATCCCGACGCAGAGATAGGTACGGAGGAAGTCTGTTTCCTTCGGGATGTTCTTGAGACTCGCGGCGCCGTAGGTGAGTTTAAAACCAAGAACGCTGTCGATATTGAGCAGCACGACGCGGATGATCTCGCCAAAGCCCAGCGTGATGATGGCGAGATAGTCGCCCTTGAGCCGCAGAGCCGGGATGCCGATCACTATGCCGAACAGCGCCGCAACGATGCCGCCGATCAGAATGCCGATGGGGAAGGAGATCGAGGCGTTCATCGCGGTACGGGTCATGAAAATCGCGGAGGCATAGGCGCCGACCGCCATAAAGCCCGCGTGGCCGAGCGGCAGCTGGCCGAGATAGCCGGTCGCAATGTTCAAAGATACTGCAAGGATGATGTTGATGCCGATGAGCACGATGACCTTGGAAAGATAGGTCGAAATGATGTGCTCGTTGATCAGCAGATTTCCGAGAAAGAGGAATGCCGCAAACAGGACTGTATTGATGAGGTAGCGCAGCGGCATGGGGATTCGCTTCTGTTTCTTTTCCATGGTTCGCACCTCCTCAAACTTTCTCCGACATGGAGCGGCCCAGAATGCCCGTGGGCTTGACAAGCAGAACGACGATCAGGATCGCGAAAACCACGCCGTCTTTCCAGACAGAAAGTCCGGCGGCGGAAACGAGCGCCTCCGCAAGACCGATGGCAAAACCGCCGATCATCGCGCCGGGAATGGAGCCGATGCCGCCGAGAACCGCGGCGACGAACGCCTTCAGACCGAGCATGGAACCCATGGTCGCAGTCGCCTGCGGATAGGCCGTGCAGTAGAGCACGGAGCCGATCCCTGCAAGTGCGGAACCGATCGCGAAGGTGAAGGAGATCGTGCGGTTGATGTTGATGCCCATGAGCTGTGCCGCACCCGTATCTTCGGAGACTGCACGCATAGCTTTTCCCATCTTGGTTTTCTGAATGAGCAGCGTGAGCGCGACCATCGACAGCGCGGTGACAGCGACGGTCACAATGGCGGTGCCGGGGATCTCAACCTGCCCGATGGAAGCATTCGGAACGGTGAAAAACGGGGGAATGACCTGTGCGCCCGCCCCAAAGATCATCTGCGCCGCATTTTCTAAAAGGAAAGAAATACCGATCGCGGTGATGAGCAGAGAGATGCGGGGAGAGTTCCTGAGCGGCTTATAGGCGATCTTCTCGATCGAAACGCCGAGCAGTATGCAGCCAAGGATCGCGAACAGGATCGCAAAGACCGGGTTGAGCGCAAAGCGAGCCATACAAAGCCAGGCGATGTATGCGCCGATCATGATGATGTCGCCGTGCGCAAAGTTCAGCAGCATGATGATTCCGTAGACCATGCTGTAGCCGAGCGCCACAAGCGCATAGATCGAGCCGGATTGGAGTCCGTTGATGATCTGCCGGAGAATGGTGGATAAGGCGGACATAGAATTCCCTTTCTGTTACGCCGAAACCGTGCGGAGGCGTTTGCCTCCGCACAGTGCGGCAGTTTTCATACGATATTCGGAAAAAAGGTAATTTCGGATACGGGCGCCGACTTAATAGATCTCCTTAAAGACCTCTCTGCCTTTCACAAGCTCCATGATGACCGCGTCCTTGATGGGGTTATTGCTGTCGTCAAAGGTGTAGCCGGTCGCGCTCGTGACGCCGACCACGCTCGGACCCTCCGTGCGGATCGCATCGATGACGGCCTGCTTGTACTCGTCGGAGCCGGTCGCCGCGCCGCTTTCCTCCGCCTTGGTCAGTGCTGCACAGAGCACGGCGGCCGCGTCGTAGGCAAGCGCAGCAAACATGTTCGGCACGGGCTCTCCGTAGGCTTCCATGTAAGCCGCCTCAAACGCCTCGACTGCATCGGTGGATTCGGGAGCGTATGCGGAACAGTACAGGCTTCCCTCCAGATCTTCTGCAGAAGCGTAATCGGAAACGCCGCCCCAGCCGTCGCCGCCCAGGAACATTGCATCGAGACCGAGCGCACGGGCCTGCGTGATGATCATGCCGTCGTCCTCATAGTAATTCGGGCAGAAGACAACGTCGGGATTCTTCGACATGATGTTGGTGAGCTGTGCGTTGAAGTCCTTATCACCCTTTGCGTACCCCTCGGAGGCAACAACGGTCACGCCGAGCTCGCCGCATTTTGCAATAAAGGCTTCCGCAAGGCCCGCTGCGTAGGCGTCGCCGGTCAGCGCGATAACGGCGGCGGTCTTAGGATGGAGTTTCCCCCCCGCATAGGTCGGCCTTTCCGCGGCATAGGTCGCCATTTTCTCGCCTTGGAACGGATCGATGAAGCAGGAGCGGAACACGTTGGAATAGACCGTGCCGTCGTCCTCGTTGACCGTAACGGCAGCCGCCGTCGCGGAAGCGGTGATCATCGGCATGTTGATGGCGTAGGCTTCCGGCACGACTGCAAGCGTGTTGCCCGTCAGAACGTCGCCGAGGAACGCGGTGATGCCGCCGTCGACAAGACGGTTGAACGCATTGACGGCCTCTGCGTCATCGCCCTTGTTATCATAGCTGACAACCTCGATCTGCTTGCCGTTGATGCCGCCGTTTGCATTGACCTGATTGAAGTACAGTTCGGCACCGTTTTTCACAGCGAGACCGTAGACCGCGGTTTCTCCGGTGTACGGGCCCTGCATGCCGATCTTGATAACGTTGGAGCCGGCGCTTTTCGAGCAGCCCGCAAAAGCGAAGCAGGCTGCCAGCATAACGACTGCCATGACAAAGCTGATGGTTCTTTTCATTGTGGTTTCCTCCCGGTTGAAATATCTCTTTCTACAAAACAGCGGCCCCGTCCTTGAACGGAGCCGCCGCAGTGCAAGCTTGGTGTTTGCGGTCAAGTCCGATTCAAGGAACGCTGGGGCGTACAATCAGGCTAATCAGTACGCAAATAATAAGTACGGCCAAAATAAGAAGTACGCCCAACTGAACGTTGAGCGTACGGATGAAAGCGACCATGGCAGCACAGCAAGCGGGCGCACAGAATGCGTTCGCAAATGCGGTATTCCTGCTCGACTGCTTTGCCTGCATGGTGCGCTCCTTTCCTGCAAAAAGCTGCAAAAAAATCATTGCAGTTACTTTACCACCGTTCGCGGCCGCTGTCAACAGGAAATCATATATTTTATATCACTTTTTCAAAAAATCATTGTCCAAACGTCAATGCGGCCACGGGATCGGCACCTGTCCCTGCTCGCCCTCGGCGGAAAACGCGTATTTTTCCATCTGGTGCGCAGGCTCATCGAAATACACATAGTCGTCCATATAGGGGGAATAGCTGATGTAGCGGATCACATCCGCGTTTTCATCGACCTGCAGGAAGTGAATATAGCCGTCTCCACCCGTGCGCTCGGCGGCGGCAGCATCGCCAATGGCCTGATAATTCGCGATCATTTGGAGCACCGTGCGATCCGGAACACCGTCGCCGTCGTCATCCAGCTCGACGGGAACGCGGTCGCAGTTGTACCGGTGTCCGCACATGACGAGGTATAGATTCTTTGACGGCTTCACAACGTTGTCATAGAGAAGCTGACCCTGCTCGGTGAGCGAAAGGTCATGGTAAAAATAGTCGTGTACGGCGAGCACGCCGACGCGATCCGGATACGCCGCGAACGTTTCGCGCGCCCAGTCCATACCTGCCTGCGTCACCTGATAGCCGAGGTAGACGAAAAGGAACTCCGTATTACCGGCGCTGATAAGGTCAAAATGACCGCGGTTATCCTCAAAGCTGCCGCCGTACCAGGACTTTCCGGCATAACGGGATTCGCCGAAATAGCGGGAAAAGTACGAGTAGTCGCAGTCCTCCGGCTTTGTGCCGACGTCATGGTTGCCGGCCGCAACGCCGTTCGGAAGATCGTCGATGATCTGCATGGCGCGGTCGGCGACCGCCCACTGTTCCGGCACGTCCCGGTTATGAACGAGATCGCCCGTGTGAACAATGTAGGCAAGGCGCATCCGATCCGCGTTGTCCCGCAAAAACTGCGTCATGCACTCAAACACACCGTTGTTTTTGCGGCTGTAGTACTGCGTATCGGAGATCCAGGCAATGGTGTATTGCCCGGAGTCCGCGTTCAGCGCGTCCGGGATCGGCGTGTTCGTGGGCATGGGCGTAGGCGACGGCGTGGGATCGGCAAGAAGCAGCTCCACGATCGGAGAGCTCTCCGCCGTGGGAGACGCCGGCGCATCCGTTCTGGCGCATCCGCCGCAGAGCAGAAACAGCACGGAAATTAAGATCAGAAAATGACGTTTCATGGGAGTAGTATACCACGTTTTTTGTGAATACAACAGCTGCATATGCTTGATTCTATGCAGCGAATCGTCTATGATAAGATGTAAGGAGGCAGATCTATGTTCCAATCACCCATTCAGATCCATTCAGAGATCGGGAAACTGAAAACAGTCCTGCTGCACCGCCCCGGAACAGAGCTTGAAAACCTTATGCCGGAGTATCTGTCACGTCAGCTGTTTGAGGATATTCCTTATCTTGTGCATGCGCGCGAAGAACACGACTGCTTTGCAAAAACGCTTCGCGGCTGCGGCGTCGAGGTGCTGTATGTGCTGGATCTCGCCGCCGAGGCCGTGCAGAACGCTGCGGTGCGCCGGGAGATGGTGCGGCAGTATCTCAAAGAGGCCGGACCGAATGTTCACGGCATGGAGAAGCAGGCGGAAGCATTCCTGCTGTCGTTCCCGCCGAAGGAAATGCTGAGTCTCATGGTCAGCGGCGTGCGCAAGCAGCAGGTCGAGGACAGAGCACGAAAGCATCTTGTGGACTACATCGACGACGACTATCCGTTTCTCGTCGATCCGATGCCCAACATGTATTTCACGCGGGATCCGTTTTTTAATGTGGCCGACGGCGTGTGCATTTCCAGTATGGCAAACCTTGTGCGCCAGCGTGAAACGCTCTTCGGAGATTTTATTTTTCGGTATCACCCCGTGTTTCGGAACGCGCCGCGGTATCATGAACGCACGGAATCTTTTTCGATCGAGGGCGGAGACGTTCTGGTGCTTTCGCGGGATACCGTGGCGATCGGCGTGTCGCAGCGCACAAGTCCGCAGGCGGTGGAACTGCTCGCGGAGCGCCTGATTTCGGAAGAGACGCAGGTTCGCCGTGTTCTTGCGATCGACATTCCGAAGCTGCGCGCCTATATGCACCTCGATACCGTCATGACCATGGTAGACCGTGACAAATTTACCGTCCATCCGGCGGCAGCTGCGGCACTGCGATGCTTCCTGCTGGAAAAGCGCGGCGACAGGCTTGTCATTTCCGAGCAGCAGGGGACGCTGGAGGATACGCTTGCACGCGTGCTCGGCTTGGATCGGGTCACGCTCATCGCCTGCGGCGGCGGTTCCGTCATCGACGCGGCGCGTGAGCAATGGAACGACGGCGCGAACACGCTTGCCGTCGCACCGGGCGAGGTCGTGACCTTTTCGCGAAATCATGTGACCAACCGGATCCTGCGCGATTACGGCGTGACCGTGCATGAGATTCCGTCCGCAGAGCTTTCACGCGGCAGAGGCGGTCCGCGCTGCATGTCAATGCCATTTTATCGAGAGGAGATTTGAAACCCATGAAAACGTTGGATCCCGCAATGAAACAAAACCTTTACAAAAGAAATTTTCTGACGCTGCTTGATTATACACCAGAGGAGATCCGGTTCCTGCTCGATCTTGCACACAATCTGAAAGAGGAAAAGCGGGCCGGCGAACGCAAGCTTCGGCTCGCCGGAAAAAACGTCGTGCTGCTGTTTGAAAAAACCTCGACCCGCACTCGCTGCGCCTTTGAGGTCGCGGCGCTCGACGAGGGGGCGCACGCAACGTTTTTGAGCAACAGTCAGATGGGAAAGAAGGAGTCGCTCGAGGATACCGCGCGGGTGCTCGGCAGATTCTACGACGGCATCGAGTACCGCGGTTTTTCACAGCAGGTCGTTGAAGACCTCGCTGCATATTCCGGCGTGCCGGTTTGGAACGGACTTACCGATCTGTACCACCCGACGCAGATTCTCGCGGACCTCATGACACTGGAGGAACACCTCAAAAAACCGCTTTCCGAGTGTAAATTTGTCTATATGGGCGATGCGCGGAACAATATGGGGAATTCTCTGATGATCGGTGCGGCCAAGATGGGGATGCGCTTTACGGCCATCGCGCCAAAAACGCTTTGGCAGGACGAGAAGCTGACCGCCAAGATGCGCGAACTCTGTAAAGAGACCGGCGGCAGTATCGAACAGACCGATTCACTGGACGGCCTCGAGGGCGCGGATGCAGTCTATACGGACGTCTGGGTGTCGATGGGTGAGGAAGCGCAGTTTGCGGAGCGGATCCGGCTGCTCGAGCCATACCGCGTGACCATGGACGCGCTACGCCGAACGGGCAATCCGGACGTGTTGTTTTTGCATTGCCTGCCGGCATTCCACGATCTCAACACGGTCGTGGGACGCGACATTTTCGAGCGGTTCGGACTGACCTGTATGGAGGTCACGGACGAGGTGTTCCGCAGCCGTCACAGCGTCGTATTTGATGAAGCGGAGAATCGGATGCATACGATCAAGGCCGTGATGGTCGCGACGCTTGCGAAATCGCTTTGAGCAAACGAAAACCGAACGGAGAGGAAAGTGCTGCCGTGAATGAAACGCACAGAAAACATCCATGCTGCCGCCCTGCCGTGCTCGCTGCCGCATGCCTGATCACGATTTTGCTTGCAGGCTGCGGAGCAGAGCAGCAGAACTCCATGGCCGCTGCCGACACCACGGCGCCAACGATCGAGCAGACGGCGGCGCCCACGCCGGTTCCGACGCCGGTTCCGACCCCGGAGCCAACACCCTTTTCGATCGTATGGATGTCGGATACGCAGACGATGTCCAAGAGCGAAAGACTTTCAGCCGCGATCCAACCGATGTTCGACTGGGTCGTTCAGAACAGGGAAGCCGAGAGTATCCAGCTCGTCGTGCATACCGGCGACATCGTGGAAAACGGCTGGAACGATACCTACTGGTCACGCATCAGCCCCGCGATCGATTCGCTCGGGGACATTCCCTTCGTTCCCGCCGCGGGCAACCATGACGTCGCAAAGAAGCGGGGCGGGTATGAACCGCTCCAAAAACAGGGCTTCATACAGCGGCAGGACCCGGACTACCAGTATAAAGACGGCGCCGGGTATTATGTGCGGTTTTCCGCCGGCGGCATGGACGTGCTCGTGCTTGCGCTCGGCTATCTCTCGATCGATGAAGACGGCTTTGCATGGGCGCGCAGCGTGTTTGACGCGAACCCGGATTGCTACGGGATCCTCGCGGTCCACAGCTATCTGTCCTACATGGGGCCGCGGACAAGTACGCTGACGCCCAGGGGACAGCGTTGCCGCGACGGCATCGTGGCGCAGTGCAAAAATGTCCGGCTCGTGCTCTGCGGCCACGTGAAGGAGGACGCGCGCTACGAGGAGACTTTGATGACGACGGCGACGGCGTGGCGGAACGTTTGGTCACGGCGCTGCGCCATAACGACCAGAGCGCGAAGCGGCTGACACGAATCGGGTATCTTCGTCTGTTGACGTTTGACCCGCTGGCTCGGAGGATCACGGTCACGGACTATTCCCCGTTTTTAGGAAAGGGCAGAACGAATGCCTATGGAACGCCGGTGCCGCCGGTCGTGATCGAAAATGCGTTCTGATCTCGAAAACCGTACAAGTCGGGAATGCCCAAAGACATTGCATCTTGCGGGGACGGAGAAACTAACGTATAATAATAGAATATTTTTGTACACCAAATGATTTTTGAGCACAGGAGGATTTCTCATGGCGCGTTATGCAAACGATGTCGGCGTACTCGTACCCAAGGTCATGCTCCCGCCTGCGGACGCGGATTTCCAAAAGTGGGCGGTCGTTGCCTGCGATCAGTATACCTCCCAGCCCGAATACTGGGAAAAGGCGCGTGAGATCATCGGCGATGCACCGACGACGCTCGACCTGATCCTTCCGGAAGCGTATCTCGGCAAGCCCGGCGAAGCGGAGCGGATCGAAGCCATTCGGAGCAATATGCGTGCGTATATGGCACTCGGCGTTCTTGAAGAACGCGAGCAGGGCTTTGTGCTCGTGACGAGAACGGTCGAGGGGAAAACCCGCCAGGGATTGGTCATGGCGCTCGACCTTGAGCAATATGATTACAACAAGGGCGCGACGACGCTGATTCGCGCCACGGAGGGGACGATCGTTGACCGTATCCCGCCGCGCCTGCGTATCCGGGAGGGCGCGCCGGTCGAGCTGCCGCACATTCTTGTGCTCATCGACGACCCGAAGCGCACTGTCATCGAACCGCTCGTCGCAAAGGCGGCGGAGCTTCCTCTGCTCTATGATACCGACCTCATGCAGAACGGCGGGCACATCACGGGCCGTCTTGTCAGCAAAGAAAAAGACGTAGAAGCCGTGCTCGACGCGCTTGCGGCGCTTACCGACGCGGATGCGTTCCGTGAGAAGTACGGCGATCATGCGCCGCTGCTGTTTGCCATGGGCGACGGCAACCACAGCTTTGCTACGGCAAAGGCCAATTGGGAAAAGATCAAAGCGACGCTGCCCAAGGAGGAACAGGCGGATCATCCTGCGCGTTACGCGCTCGTCGAGGTCGAAAACGTCCACGACGACGGGATCGTGTTTGAGCCGATCCATCGTGTGCTGTTCGGCGTAGAAGGCGGGATTGCCGCGGAAGCGATCCTCCATGAACTTGCCGAGCAGAACGGCGATGCGGAGATCGTGGAGGAAGTCCTGCCTGCAGAGGGCGGTAAAACGCATGTGATCCCGTTCTTTACGAAAAACCGCGCGGGCAGTTTTGTCGTTCGCGAGCCGGCACAGCAGCTTGCGGTCGGAACGCTGCAAAACGCGATCGATGCGGTGATCCGAACGCATCCCGGCGCGGAGGTAGACTACATCCATGGCGCGGACGTCGTGCGCGAGCTTTCGGAAAAAGAGAACGCGATCGGGTTCCTGCTGCCTGCAATGGCAAAGTCCGAGCTGTTCCCGACCGTGGTGTATGACGGCGCACTGCCGCGCAAGACATTTTCCATGGGCGAAGCGAACGAAAAACGCTATTATATGGAGTGCAGGCTGATCGAACGCTGACGGAGACGATAACTTTAGAACAGGAAACGGATACTATGGCGATCAAAGTGACAAAATTCGGCGGAAGCTCCATGGCGGATGCCGGACAGTTTCGGAAAGTAAAGGCGATTATCGAGGCGGATGCTGCGCGGCAATTCGTCGTGCCGTCCGCGCCGGGAAAGCGGTTTCTCGGCGACGATAAGGTGACGGATCTGTTGTATCTTGCGTATGCGCAGTTTGCAAGCGGCGCAAGCTACCAGGACACTTGGGACAAGATCCGTGAACGCTATTGCTCGATCGAGCGCGAACTGAGGCTTTCGACGAACATCAGTGCGGAGCTTGACGCGATCGCCAAGAATCTGGAGAACGGCGCATCCGAGGACTATATGGCAAGCCGCGGCGAATACTTGAACGCCTTGCTGCTTGCGGATTATCTCGGATTTGAATTCGTGGACGCAGCGGAATTGATCTGCTTCCACTCGGATGGAACCTATGATGACGAAACGACGCTGATCTGGTCGCAGAAGCTCGAAACGATGAAGAAGGTCGTTGTACCGGGATTCTACGGAAGAAAGCGCGACGGCAGTATCAAAACCTTCTCCCGCGGCGGCTCGGACATTACGGGCGCGATCGTGGCGCGTGCGGTGCATGCGGACGTGTACGAAAACTGGACGGACGTTTCGGGCTTTCTGATGGCGGATCCGCGCATCGTCGAGAACCCGAAGGTCATTCGCACGGTAACGTATTCGGAACTGCGCGAGCTTTCTTATATGGGCGCGACCGTACTGCACGAGGATTCCATTTTTCCGGTGCGGAAGGCCCATATCCCGATCAACGTGCGCAACACGAATGCGCCGGAGGAAGAGGGGACCATGGTCGTGCCGGACAGCTACCTCCAGTATTACAAGCGTTCGGGAACGCTGACGGGGATTGCGGGTCGCAGAGGGTTCACGGTCATCACGGTGTTCAAGGACAACATGCACAACGAGGTCGGCTTCGGCTACCGGCTGCTGCGCGTACTGGAGCGATACAACGTTTCCTTCGAGCATGTGCCGTCCGGCATCGACACGATGTCGCTCGTCATCGCAGATCTGAAGCTCAAGGAGCATCTCGAGCAGATCCTTCGGGAGATTCGCAGAGACTGCAATCCGAACACCATCGAGCTGCAGTCCAATATGGCGCTCATCGCAACGGTCGGCAAGGGCATGGTGCGCAGCGTCGGTACTGCGGCGCGGCTGTTTGGCGCGTTGTATGAAGCGGGCATCAACGTCCGCATGATCGACCAGGGTTCCTCGGAAATGAATATCATCGTCGGCATTGAAAGCGACGACTTTGAAGATGCTATGCGCGCGATCTACAAGGCGTTTGCCGCAGAATGAGAGATGCGCGGGACGATGCGATCCTGCGTCGCCCCGAGAGTGTGTCGCCGCCTTTTCCGAGCGTCGGAGAGGCGGTTTTCTTCTGTCGGGCGGCGATCATTCTTCCCGACAGCGCAGGTGTGGATTCCGTTTGCCTGATGCCTTCGCTTGCTTTTCGGCCATACTATGCTGAAAGAACAGACGGAGGGAGGCGAACGCATGAAACAAGAAAAAGAACGCGATGCACAGGCGTATGCGACCAATCTTTTGATCGCAAAAGTCAATCTGGATCCAAAGACGGGCATACAGCGCTTGTCCTATGAGGACCAGGCGGAAGCGCGGAAACGCGTGGATGCGAATGAAAAATAGACCGGCACGGTTGCGGACGCAGACGGGCTGACGGATCGTTGCCCTCGGAGGAGGGAACATGGAGTATACGGAAAAGAATGCACAAACGATCGACCGATGGGTAAACGAAGGCTGGGAATGGGGACGCCCCATCGACCATGAAGCCTTTCTCCGGGCAAAGGCGGGGGAGTGGGAGATGCTGCTCACCCCGGTCAAATGTGTGCCGAAAGCATGGTTTCCGCCGCTTCGGGGCGCAGCGGTGCTGGGTCTTGCGTCCGGAGGTGGGCAGCAGATGCCCGTTTTTGCCGCACAGGGCGCACATTGTACTGTGCTTGATTTCTCCGAGAAACAGCTTGAGAGCGAGCGCATGGTAGCCGAACGGGAGAACTATTCGATCGATATCGTTCGCGCGGATATGGCGAAACCGCTGCCGTTTGCCGATGAACAGTTCGACCTCATCTTTCATCCGGTATCCAACGTGTATATCGAGCAGGTGGAACCCGTCTGGCGGGAGTGCTTCCGTGTCCTGAAACCGGGCGGGACGCTGCTGGCCGGACTTGACAACGGGATCGGTTTTGCGTTCGATGATGAGGAGCGCGCGCTTCGCTTCCGGCTGCCGTTCAACCCGCTGAAGGATCCCGCGCTCTATAAGGTGTCGATGGAGAACGACTGGGGCATAGAGTTTTCCCATGATATCGGCGAGCAGATCGGCGGTCAGCTTCGCGCGGGATTCACGCTGCTCGACGTTTATGAGGACACGAACGGCCGCGGCCCGCTGCATGAGTATGGCGTGCCGACGTATTTCGCCACAAGAGCCGTCAAGCGATGACCGCGCGGCAAATAAAAAGCGTGCAATGAGAATTGCACGCTTTTTTGGTCGGTTTACTCAGGTCAGAAGACAAGAGTTAGTGGTTCTTGTGATTCTGGAAGCATTCGCTGCAATAGATGGGACGATCGTTGCGCGGCTGGAACGGGATCTTGGTGGGTTTGCCGCACTCTGCACAGATGGCGTCGTACATTTCACGATCGCCGCCACGCTGGGACTTCCGGTTGGAACGGCAAGCCTTGCAGCGAACGGGCTCATTCTGGAAACCCTTCTCCGCATAGAACTCCTGCTCACCAGCCGTAAAAACGAACTCTGCGCCACAATCCTTGCAAACCAGTGTCTTGTCTTGGAACATGTTACTTTCTTTCCCCTTTGCCTTAAGGCAGTAATTTTTCGGTATCCCTGCAACGGCTGACCTGGTTTTTGCCCCCACACACGCCAACAGGGAGGTTCGCTCATAAGCCGTTGTGGCTCCCCACTACTACCCCTCTCGGGCGAACCCGGTTGGACTTACATCTAGACCGCACCATGCTCACGGGAATTGCCCCCGCTTACGTGGATCGTTTTGCCTGCGACTGGCATCGACTTTCAACCACAGACCCGTACACGGACACCAACAATATTATAGAACAACTGTCTTCTACTTTGCAAACATTATATTGTGTTTTCGTCCCAAAACGGCACATTTTCCCCTAAATATGTAAAAATCACACCTGTCGGGACTCCGAAAAAGCTCCGTAATGCGCCCGCGGGCCGCCAATATACTTCGGACGGGTGCGTGCAAGCACCAGATTTGCCTCGCCCAGATGCTTAAAATCTGTATGCACAGGAACAACGACCGGGCGCAAATGCATGCCGATCAGCGTATCCCCGATGTCCATTCCGAGCGCTGCGCGCGCGCGCAGATCCTCGACCATGAGCGCGCCGGAGAAACGATGATATGCCTCTGTGACGAATGCGCCGCCCGCGTGGAGCCATGGCTCGACCGTGACCTCGGTAAGATCAAACTTGTCCCGGCAGTTCTTTGTGACGCAAAGCGCACGGTTGATGTGTTCGCAGCCCTGTACCGCGACGAACAAGCCCGCCTGAATGAGCGGCGGAAGAAGTCCATCCATGATCGCGGCTGCGGCGTCCGCGTTTGACGCGGAACCGATGCGCGCACCCATGACCTCGCTGGTTGAACATCCGATGACGCAAATCTCGCCGGGCGTGGGCTTTGCTGCATCGAGAAGGATTTCGGCGGCTGTTGCTGCCTGTTTTGTGATGTCAGAAAAATCCATGGTATCTTCGCTCCTTTACGATTGCATCATTATATCACCAAACGCGGGAATGTGATATACTGATTTCATGGATTGGACAGAAGTCTTATTGCAATGGTATCAGGCGAACGCGCGCGACCTTCCATGGCGCAGGACACGCGATCCGTATTGCATCTGGATCAGCGAGATCATGCTTCAGCAAACGCGGGTCGAAGCGGTACGAGAGGCCTATCGGCGGTTTCTTTTGGAGCTTCCCGACGTCTCGGCGCTTGCGGCCGTCTCCGAGGATCGTCTGCTGAAGCTGTGGGAAGGACTCGGATACTACAGCCGCGCACGCAACCTGAAGCGTGCGGCGGAGCGCGTCTTGACGGAGTATCGGGGCGAACTCCCCGCGTCGTATGATGCGCTGCTCTCTTTGCCCGGCGTCGGCGCCTATACTGCGGGAGCGATCGCCTCTATCGCATTTTCGATTCCCGTGCCGGCGGTCGACGGCAATGTTCTTCGCGTCATGGCAAGAAAGGATGCGGATCGGTCGGACACCGCGGACGAGCGCACACGCAGACGCGTTCGGGAAACGCTGCTTGCACAAATGCCGAAAGACAGGCCGGGCATGTTCAACCAGGCCATGATGGAGCTTGGCGCAACGGTGTGCGCGCCAAACGGCGCGCCGCATTGCGAGATATGCCCGATCGCAGCGTATTGCAGAGCGCGGGCGGAGGGGACGACTGCCGAACTGCCGGTCAAAAAAGCAAAGACCGCCCGCCGCATTGAGCAGAAAACGGTCTTTGTCCTGCATTCGCACAGGGGGACACTCGGCTATCGCAGACCGGATACGGGGCTGCTGGCCTCGCTGTATCAGCTTCCGGATGTGGAACGACGGCTGTCCGACGACGGTATGATGGCGTATCTGACGGAGAAGGGGCTGCGGCCCGAGGGAGAAATCCGCGTCTATGAACGGAAGCACGTGTTTACGCATGTGGAGTGGCATATGCGCGTATGCGCGGCAGAGATCGCGGAGGCGGATCCGCCCGCGGGCTGGGTTTGGCTCGACGAGACGCTGCATTCACTGCCGACAGCCTATCGTGTTTGCCTGCAATGAAAGGAGAAGCGGATGAAGAGCTTTTTCTGGGATTACCGGCTTGCGGCGGAGTTCCCGTTTGCGGCGCTGGATTATGCGGTCGAGGACTCCGTGACGGACGGGCAGCCGCGTCTGCATTGGCATAACTACTATGAGCTGGGGATCTGTACGTCGGGCGGCGGTGTGTTCCACTTCGAGAAAAAGCAGTATGCGTACCGGGCCGGAGACGTGTTTCTGATCAACGATCTCGAACGCCACGGCGCCGCGACCCAGCCGGATCAGCAAACGCATTTCCGTTTTTTTCTCTTTCTGCCGGGACTACTTCTGGATGGCGCGGGCATCCGGGATGCGGAATACCTTTTGCCGTTCCGCTACGACAGCGAGACGTTTTGCAACCGCATTGCGGGGGAGAGCCAACTCGGACGTCGCTTGAACCCGCTGTTTGACGCTCTTTGGACGGATGCGACAGAGCGGCGGCCCGGATACGAGCGGCTCATACGGGCGAGGCTCATGCTCATTCTTGCGGAACTTGCCGCGAGCAATGCGGAGGAACAGCGCGGCGCGGAAAAGAGCCTGTCGGCGTACCTGCGCCTGCGCCCTGCATTGGATTATATCGGGCAGCACTTTCAGGAGCGGCTGTACGAAAAGGAGCTTGCCGCCATGATCTATGTGAGCGAATCCCGCTTTCGTCATGTGTTCCGCGAACAGATGCGGATGAGTTTTCAGGAATATGTGCAAAAACTCCGTTACCTTGAGGCCAGACGGCTCATTGCTTCCACGGATATGGATGTCGGCGCGGCTGTCCGGCAGGCCGGGTTTGCAAACGCCAATGTGTTTTACCGACTGTTTCGGGAGGCGGAGGGGCTGACGCCGCTGGAATGGCGCGCACAGCAGGGGAAATAGCGCCGCTTTCCCGGGCAATACGGATTACAGCCAGCGACATTTCCCGCTCCTCGGATTGAGCCGCGCCTACGGAGCAAGCGCAGCAGCCGGATATGACATAAAAAGAATCGGTTTTGCTATTCCAAGTCCCCGCTACTCTGCGCTACAATAAAGGCAGAAACGCGGGGGTTCATTCTATCATGACGGAACAAACCAGGCGGAAATCTCCGCGGACTTTATCGAAACAACGGAAAAGGAGCAGTTGAATCATGGCACATTATGCGCACCTGTTTACCCCGATTCAGATCGGCACCATGACGGTGGCCAACCGAATCTGCCATGTCCCGACCGATGTCAGCTCATCCAATGCGGACGGCTCGGTCAGCGAACGTGACATCCATCATCACAGCGAGATCGCAAAAGGCGGCGCCGGACTCATCATCGTGGGCGCAACGTCGCCGGACGGCGCAACCGGCAGGCCGACCGTGACGGGACTTGTCGCGGACAACGATAATTTCATTCCTGGTCTTGCGCGCCTTGCGGAAAGCATGCATAAGTATGGCGCAAAGTGCGTTGTTCAGCTCCAGCATCCGGGCCGCCAGTGTGCAATTCCGCGCTACAATACCATGTCCGCGACGGATATGGTCGTAAAGCTGCCCTGGAGCGCGGGCCATGAGATCGTCTATGAGAACGCGGAGGAGAAGGGAAAGCCCGTCCGCGCCATGACCACCGAAGAGGTCGTGGACATGGTCGACAAGTTCTCCGAAGCCGCATGGCGCGTCAAGCAGGCCGGCTTTGACGGCGTTGAACTGCATGCCGCGCACGGGTATCTGATCTCCCAGTTTATGTCGCCCTATCTGAACAAGCGTATCGATCGCTGGGGCGGCAGCTTTGAAAACCGTATGCGCTTCCCGCTTGCCATCATTTCCTCCATCCAGAAGAAGTGCGGCAAAAGCTTCCCGATCCTTGTCCGCTATTCCGTTGACGAATGGGTCGAGGGCGGACGCGAGCTGGAGGAAAGCGTCAAGATGGCGGTCGAGTTTGAGCGCGCGGGCGTTGCGGCGCTGGATCTCAGCCAGTGCATTCAGGAGAGCCCCGGCGCAGGCTTCGACCCGATGTACTATCCCGAGGGCTGGACGGTCTACGCTTCTCAGGCGATCAAGAAAGCCGTGTCTATCCCGGTCATCAACAGCCATACGTTCCGCAACCCTGATTACTGCGACAAGCTCGTGGCGGACGGCGATACCGACATGATCGGCCTTGCGCGTCAGCTGCTCTGCGACCCGTACTGGCCGATGAAGGCGTACATGGGCAAGCCCGAACAGATCCGCCGCTGCATTTCCTGCCTTACCGGCTGCTGGCAGGAGAGCATGATGGCGAAGAAGGAGATCGGCTGCGCGATCAACCCGGCATGCGGCCATATGGAATTCGATCACCTTGAAAAAACGGACAGACCCCTGAAGGTCGGCATCGTAGGCGGCGGCCCCGCGGGCATGGAAGCTGCGCGAATCGCGACCGTACGCGGCCATAAGGTCACGCTGTTTGAAAAGACCGGCGAGCTTGGCGGCGCGATCCTCGGCTGCTGCATGGCGCCCGGCAAGGAGAAGATGAAGTGGTATGCGGACTGGATTCGCACACAGATCAAACAGCTCAATGTGGACGTTCGTCTGCGCACCTGCCCAACCGTCGAGGAATTGAAGCAGTTTGACGTTGTTCTGAACGCGACCGGCGCGTCGAGCTATGTCCCGGACTGCATCGGCGGCGAGCGTGTCGTCCCGTTCGAGCAAGCCATTGCCTGCCCGAAGGTCAACTGCCCGTACCATCCGCAGGATCGCAAGATGAAGAAACTCGGCGAGAAGGTCCTCGTTTGGGGCGATCACTATGCGGCGGCAGATACCGCTGCGGCGCTCGCAGGTCTGGGCAAGGACGTCACGATCGTGACCGACCGGAAGGAGTTCGGTTCATCCGTTGAAGTCATTCACATGTATGTGCTGCGCAAGCGGTTCCAGCAGACCGATGCGGAGGCGCTGGACAGCAAGCCCTATAAGTACCCGGTCAAGGTCTATGAGAGCAGCACCGTGTATTCCGTCGCGGAAGGCAAGGTCGTTCTGATGGATAAAGACTTTAACAAGACGGAGCTCGCCATCGACGACGTCGTGACCTGCTACACGCGTTCGAACGACACACTGTTCAACGAGCTTCGCGAGGCTGGCGTTCCTGTCATCAATGCAGGCGACAGCAAAGCGCCTCGCAATCTCCATGCGGCAGTGTTCGAGGGCGCGAGCTTCGGACTGAAGCTCGAAGAGAGCGTACTCATGAACCCCAACAACAGCGTAGTGGACGAGCTGCCCGCCGACGTGCGCGCTCAGCTTTCCTGCTG
>HF985514.1:66858-70841 GCA_000432015.1 Clostridium sp. CAG:1024
GCAGAAGTGAAAGGCCCGGACGGTCTGCCGATATTGGGAATCCCGTTTTCCCCCAAGGCGGGATCCCAATACCTTCCGAAAGGTCAAGCCGAACGGAGGGGGTTGACGGCGTTCCCAAACGCAAACGCGCGTGGGACGCCGTTTTTTGTATACAAGCCGCATCATTAATACATCCACCACAGATATAATACATAAAACGGATTAGAAGAAATATCACCCACTTTCTATAGAAAACTGCAAGCAATTCAGAAAATTCAACCCATTATATTCAAAATTCAAAATTAATCATTGCGAAACGGCGCGTCATGTGCTATTCTGTTCCCAATATTTTGAATGATCGTGTCGGAGAACGGAGAAAAGGAGGATCAGAGAGTGTCGGAGATCAAAACGGAGAAAGCGTATGCTGCGTTCGGAACGGATGTTTTTTCGGACGAGGTAATGAAAGAACGGCTCAGACCCGAGACATATGCTGCGCTGCGGCGTACGATCGAAGGCGGCGGCGGCTTGAGCTTTGAAGTGGCGGGTGAGGTTGCACAGGCGATGATGGAGTGGGCGGTCGAGCAGGGCGCGACGCACTACACGCATTGGTTCCAACCGATGACCGGCGCGACCGCGGAAAAGCGCGACAGCTTTCTGGCGCCCGGAAAACTTGATCATGCGCCGATCCTTGCCTTTTCTGCAAAATCGCTCATCAAGGGCGAGGCAGACGGCTCGTCGTTCCCGTCGGGCGGACTGCGCGCCACGTTCGAAGCACGCGGCTATACGACGTGGGACTGCACGAGCCCCGCATTTTTGAAACGTAACGCAGACGGCACGAGCTGCCTCTGCATACCGACGGCGTTTTGTTCGTTCTCCGGTGAAGCGCTGGATGAAAAAACGCCGCTTCTGCGCTCCATGGAGGCGCTGAATCAGCAGGCGCTGCGTGTCCTGCGCGCGCTCGGCGATACCGAGACCGCACATGTGACCCCGACGGTCGGTGCGGAGCAGGAATATTTCCTTGTCAATCGGCAGGCATTTTTGAAACGCAAGGATCTTGTCTATACGGGGAGGACGCTGTTCGGCGCGCCGCCCGCAAAAGGGCAGGAGCTGTCGGATCAGTATTACGCCGTGACGCCGGAGCGTGTGATCGCGTTTATGCACGAACTGAACGACGCGCTCTGGCGTATGGGCGTGCCGTGCAAAACGGAGCATAACGAGGTCGCCCCGTCGCAGTATGAGCTCGCACAGCTCTTTGTTTCCGCAAATCTGGCCGTTGACCAGAACCAGCTCGTCATGGAAATGATGCGCCGCATTGCGGATCGTCACGGCATGACCTGCCTGCTGCACGAAAAGCCTTTTGACAACGTGAACGGCAGCGGCAAACACAACAACTGGTCGCTGTCAACGGATACGGGACGAAACCTGCTCAAACCCGGCAAGGACGACAAGAACCGCCGGATCTTCTATACGTTCCTGCTTGCGACCATCGCAGCTGTGGACGAGTACGCCGGCATGCTGCGTATGGCCTGCGCGAGCAGCAGCAATGAGTGCCGATTGGGCGGACATGAAGCGCCGCCGCAGATCATCACGGTTTTCCTCGGCGCACGTCTGACGGAAGCGCTTGAACACATTGCGCGCGGCGGGGATCTTGAAACCATTCCGACAGAGCTTATGAACATCGGCGTGTCGACGCTTGCGGATATCAAGCGCGACAACACCGATCGGAACCGCACGTCGCCGTTCGCGTTTACCGGGGATAAGTTTGAGTTCCGCATGGTCGGCTCGTCGCAGTCGCTGGGTATGCCGAATACCGTCCTGAACACGATCGTAGCCGAACAGCTTCGCCGCATTGCAGATCGGCTTGAAACGGCGGAAACGTTGGACGCCGCTTGGCGCGAGCTCGTTTCGGAACTGTATGCCCTGCATAGCCGCGTGATCTTCAACGGCAACAATTATGATACGGCATGGGCGCTCGAGGCGAGACGGCGCGGCTTGTCCGTGATCGATAATACCGTCGACGCGATCAATGTTTGCCTTGGTCGGAACGTACAGGAAGTGTTCCGGCGCCACGGCGTGTTTTCGGAGGGAGAACTGCGCGCACGCTGCGAAATCGCCTTGCAAAACTATGCCACAGCAGGTATGATAGAAGCGTCCACCATGATCAAAATGACGCGGCAGACCATTCTTCCTGCGGTCGCACGGTATAGCGAGCGGCTCGCGGAAGCGGCTGCGCGCTGTGTGGAAGCAGGGATCGACGCGCCTGCGCAGAACGCCATGCTGCGCGAGCTCAACCGCCGCATGAACGAGTGCCGTCTTGCGCTCGAAACGCTCGACGCTGCCGCGGCAAAAACGCCGGAATCCACGGTGAACGCGCAGACGCAGGCTGCGGTGTTCCGCGATCGGATTCTGCCGCGCATGGCCCAGCTCCGGCAGACGGTGGATCGACTCGAGTGTATTGTGGATAAGGCATATTGGCCGCTGCCGAGTTATGGCGAGCTGCTGTTCCATATCGCAGAATAATCTGTTTCGGAGGGAATCGTTACTTATGATAATTGTCGGCGTTTGCGGCGCGAGCGGCAGCGGAAAGAGCACGCTTGCAAAAAGGATCAGGGATTCGCTGTCCTGCACCTGTATGGTCATCGGACAGGACTGCTACTACCGCAGTTTTCCGCACCTCAGTTTTGAGGAACGGCAGCATTTGAATTATGACGAGCCGTCAATCTTCAATTACGATGAAATGCTCGAGGACATCAAAGCGCTTGCCGAGGGGCGGCCAATCACGACCAAGGCCTATGATTACGCAAATCATCTCCGCGCAGATAAGCCCGATCTGCTCGAACCGCCGGAGGTGCTGATCCTCGAGGGCATCCATATGTTCTATGATAAGCGGCTTTGCGACCTCATGTCGCTGAAGGTGTACCTTCTCGTAGATATCGACATCTGTCTGCTCAGACGCATCCGGCGCGATATCAAAAGTCGCGGCCGTACGATCGACAACATTGCGGAGCAGT
Organism: Clostridium sp. CAG:1024; assembly: GCA_000432015.1. GTDB lineage: Bacteria > Bacillota > Clostridia > Christensenellales > CAG-138 > CAG-1024. The sequence goes on from HF985514.1 coordinate 69,849, forward strand.
ACGTGGAGACGGTCAAGCCAATGTATGAAAAGTACATCGCAAAGTATATCGACGACGCGGACTTTGCCGTTATGCGCGGCGGGAAAAACCGTATGGCGATCGACGCGATCTCCGCATACCTTACAACAAAGCTGCTTGCAGAGCGGTTTGACGGCGACGCAGCCCTGCCGAAGCCGGAGAGGAACGCGATCGATCTCGACGAGGAATGAATGCGGGGGCGCTTATACCCGCCTTGCGAAACAGCGCCCGTCATGTTTTGCCTTGCCGGCCGCGGCTCGGTGTTTGAAAGCCTTGCACTTGACGCGAAAAGTTAAAAGAACGGCGATCCGAAAAGGGATCGCCGTTCTTTCATTTGCGGCTCGAAAGACTCAGATACTGACCTCGTTTGCGACGCGGTACATATAGCTGTCAAGCGGCTTTTTCATCTTGAGCGCTTCCGCGATTGGAGTCAGAACGAGCTGTGAGTCGCGATAGCAAACGACTTGGCTCGTCACGCCGCGCAGCAAAGCCTCCACCGCGTAGTGTCCCATGCGGGTCGCCATGACGCGGTCGCGCGCGGAGGGACTTCCGCCCCGCTGAATGTGGCCGAGGATCGTCAAACGCGCTTCGATGCCGAGATCGTCATGCAGACGCTGTACGATTTCGTGCGTGTCCGCAACGCCCTCCGATACGATGATCAGATGGTGGTGCTTGTTGCGGTATTTCCCTTCGCGAATGCGCTCAAGCACATCTTTTTCGAAATTGTACGGTTTTTCGGGGATGAGGATCGCCGTTGCACCAACGGCCATGCCGACATATACTGCAAGGTGGCCGGCACCGTGCCCCATGACCTCGACGACGGAAGTGCGCTCGTGCGACTGCATGGTATCCGCGAGCTTATCGATGACGGAAACGGCAGTGTTGGCCGCAGTGTCAAAGCCAATCGCATAGTGCGTGCAGCCAATGTCGTTGTCGATGGTCGCAGGAATGCCGATCGTGTTGATGCCGGCCTCC
>HF985514.1:70886-86728 GCA_000432015.1 Clostridium sp. CAG:1024
GCCGTCACCGCCGATCGCGATCAAACCGTCAAGGCCCAGATATCGGCAGGAGTTGACGGCAAGCTGCAAGCCCTCGGGCGTTTTGAACTCCTCGCAGCGCGCGGTGTAGAGGATCGTGCCGCCTTTGGAGGTGATGCCGTTGACGGAGCGCGCATCCATCTCTACAACGTCGGAGTGGATGAGTCCGTTATATCCGCGGTGGATGCCGATCGGTGTAACACCGTTCTGCGCGCAGGTGCGAACTGCGGCGCGGATCGCCGCGTTCATGCCTGGGGCGTCGCCGCCGCTTGTCAAAATACCGATTCTGCGAATGGTTTCAGCCATAATTGCTTCCCTTTCTTTCAGAACAATTCATTTTTTACATTATACTACTGTACAAAAGCAATGTGCAACAATCCTTGCAATTTGTTTGGAACCATACAAAAATTGAGGATTAAAATGCAGGAAACACAACAAATTCCTGCATATTCAAGAATATTTCTGAAGGTAAAGCGAACACAATGAACGCAAAAGGGCTTGGAGCTTACGAGTGAAGAAGCGGGAAAATATCACAAAATTAGGCATAAAATTGAAGAAATCCTCTGAAAAATACGGAATGTGACATGAAAATGGCAGGCAGAATGGCAAAAGACACCGGGAAGCGGATAAGGGAGGGGCGCAACAAAATATACTTTATGTTTTTGCAAGAAAGCTATAGACAAGGATTCATTTCTGCGCTACAATAAGCTTGTACCCAATCAAAGGGACGCTACGTTACACATCTGAATCATTATTAAGGAGGCACACACATGAGCAAGTATGACATCCTGGTAGACGAAATGGAAGCGAAACTCCGTCCCCCGACGATCGGCATGAAACCCTATGAGGCGAAGGTAATCCCGCTGACCACCGGTGAGGATATGCTCGTTCGTGAGGCAACTGACGAGGAGATCGAGATGATCATCGAGGGCATCCGTCCCCTGCTCGACCATCCGAAGGATTTCTATGATATCGTTTCCGCCCGTATCATCGCGGAAGGTCTCGGCATGCTCCGTCACCGCGTCCAGGACGAATACTTCTTCGTCGGCGCAGTCAACGGTGAGATCGCCGGTATCGTCAACGGCCGTCTTGTGAACGACAAGATCGGTATGTCCTACCACACCATGACCCTGAAGCGCGGCGCGCGCGTCGGCGCACAGCTCTTCGCGGCGAAGATGGAGTACCACTTCGACTTCATGAACCAGGACGAAGTCTGGATCGTTGCAGAATCCCCGAACGGCTTCAAGCGTTGGATGATCGAGTACGAGCTCGAAGATCGTCCGCAGTGTCCGCATGAGCTGGGTGGCGTTCCGACCTTCGTTCTCACCCGTGCGCTGTGGGAGAAGCATAAGGCCAACAAGAACGTCGGCATCCGTCCGGCAGACCTGTTCCCCGAGTGCGTCGAGGCGAACAAAGTCCTCCATATGCCCGCCAAGCTGAACGTCTAATGACGCGAAAGACAGAAAGGACGAAGAAATGCGCGAAGTAGGTATTGTTGGCATTGGCCACACCAAGTTCGGCAAGTCGAACGTTCCGTTCATCGACATGGCGTGCGACGCAGCGTTGCAGGCAATGGATGATGCCGGTGCGAAGACTGGCAGAAAGAATGTCATCGATCAGGTGTTCCTCGGCACGATGGCAGCTGGCATGGTTCAGCGCATCAGCGGACTTGCGTCCGCAGTCGTCGACACTCTGAATCTCCGCCCCGCGATGGCTGAGACCATCGAGAACGGCCCGGCATCCGGTGCATCCGCCGTCAAGCTCGGCGTGTACGCGATTGCTTCCGGCGCCTGCGACTGCGTTCTGGTCGTCGGTGCAGAGGGCATGCGTGCGGTTACCGGCTGGGAAGGTACGGACTTCGTTGCAACGATGCTCCATCCCGAAGCCGAGTACAAGTACGGCATCACCCTGCCGTCCTTTGCGGGCCTGTTCACCCGTCTCTGCATGGATAAGTATGGCGTAACGAGCCGCGACCTGTCCATCGTTTCGGTCAAGAACCATGCGAACGCCTGCCTGAACCCCAACGCGCACATCAAGGCGATCGTGAAGCTCGAGCGCATCACGGACGAGCGCATCATCAACGCGACGAATCCTCTCGTTGCGGATCCGCTCCGTCAGTATGATATGTGCCCCGTTTCCGACGGCGCTGCGGCAGTGCTGCTCGTTGCGAAAGACAAGCAGGAAGCGCTGGGCTTTGGCGACAAGAAATTCGTGCGCATCGCGGGCGTTGGTTCCGCGACCGACACGCATGTCGTCGCCAACCGCGAAGTCCCCACGGATCTGCTGGCAGTCCGTCTGTCCGCCCAGATGGCGTACAAGATGGCAGGCGTCGGCCCCGAGGATATCGACGTTGCCGAGCTGCATGATGCATTCCAGATCCTTGAGATTGAAGAGTCTGAGGAAGTCGGTCTCTTCCCGCGCGGAACCGGTCATCTGGCCGCCCGCGAAGGCAAGACCGAGATTCACGGCGAGATGCCGATCAACACGTCCGGCGGCCTGAAAGCCAAGGGTCACCCGCTGGGTGCGACCGGCGTTTCCCAGATCGTCGAGCTGGTCAAGCAGCTCCGCGGCGAAGCGGGCGAGCGTCAGGTTCCCGGTGCGAAGACCGCGCTGGCGATCAACTTCGGCGGTTTCGGCAACAACGTCGTTGCAACCGTTCTGACCACGAAATAAGGAGGGAAAGATCATGGAACAAATGTATGCCTACAAGTGCAAAAAGTGCGGTAAGCTCCATCATCCCCGTTACATCGTGTGCCAGAACCCCGATTGCGACGGCCGTGAGTTCGAGAAGATCCCGCTCGAGGGACACTGCAAGCTGCTGACCTGGACCCGCGTGTTCAATCTGCCCGAGGGCTATATGTGCCCGTGGCTGAACTTCGGCATCGTCGAGTTCGACAATGGCGTGCGCGCAACCGGCCAGATCGGCTTTGACGATGGCATCGAGACCGGCATGGATCTCATTGCGACCGTTGGCGTCGTGAAGGAAAAGGTCATCAAGTACAAGGAGACCGTCGTCGAGCCGCAGTACGGCTTCATCTTCCAGAAGGCGTAACGCTCGAATGACCGATCCGTCGGTGATGAAGGCAAAAGCAGTATGCGGGCGTCTCGCCCGCATACTGCCGGACAATCCCGGGACTGGAATGATCCATTCCGTCTTTGCCCGCGCCGCCAATATCGAGACGGACTGCGGCCTTGTCACGCTGCTTGCAGCAGGACGGTGCCTGCAGCCAAATTCCGTTCTTCTCGGTGAACCGTTCGATTTCCTTTCCATGGGTTGGAGGGCGGGCGATCCTGTTCGGCTGAGCCGGGCGTGGATCGAGATCGGGGAGACGGCGCGTATCGATTTGATGAACGCAGAGAAACGGGATCTGTCCGTTTCGACCATATTTGCCGACAAACGGAATTACAGCCGTTCGTTTCTCCGACCTGAACCGATCGTCTCGGTTCTGAAAGAGGCGGGGGAGACGAACGGATTGTCGAATCTTGCGACCGGTATGGGATCGAATGTCTATTCTGATCTGATTGGTTCGCGCCTGCCCTGCCTGTATGCGGCCGTTGATAACGGCGATAGCATCGCCGCGGGAAAAGCCGCCGAACGGATCGCAGGCTGCGGCGTAGGTCTCACACCCTCTTCGGACGATTTGCTGACAGGGTATCTTGCCGTGCTGAACGCCATGGCGGAGCTCGAAGGCGACGAAGAGCGGAAACGGGTCGCCCGGTGCATCGCGGATGCCGCGGCGCAAAAAACCAACCGCATCAGCGGCGCATTTCTCACCGAGAGCGGCAGAGGACAAATCTCAGAAGACGTACTGCTGCTTCTCAAAGCTCTCTTTTCCAATACAGACGCAGAGCGCATCGGCGCTGCGGCCAAACGTGTTGCAGCATTCGGCTCTACGTCGGGCACGGATACGCTGACGGGTATCGTGCTCGCAATCATTCATCATAATGGAGGGAAAAACAGTGGTCAAGCTGGAAATCAGAAAGAATGCCTATTTTGATTCCGTTACCCTCATGCTCATCTCCAAAGACCTGAAGAAGATCGACGGCGTAAAGGAAGCGCTGGTCGGCATGGGTACCGAGCTCAACGTCGAGATCGCCCATAACATCGGTCTTGCGACCCCTGAGTTTGACGCAAACGTCACGGCGAACGATTTCTTCGTAGCCGTCGAGTGCGACAGCGACGAGGTGTTCGAGGAGGCGCAGAAGAAGGTAGAGGAACTGCTCAACAAGAAGTCCGAGCAGAAGGAAGCAACCTACTATCCGCCCACGCTGGAAGGCGCCATCAAGATCGATCCCGATCTGAACATGGCCGTCATTTCCGTCCCCGGCAAGTTCGCGGCTGATGTTGCGCAGAGCTGCCTTGACAGAGACATTAACGTTATGCTGTTCTCGGACAACGTCACCATCGAAGAGGAGAAAGCGCTGAAAGAGTGCGCCTTCAAGAAGGAACTCCTCGTTATGGGACCTGACTGCGGAACCGCGATTATCAATAACGTACCGCTGGCCTTTGCGAACGTCGTTCCGAAGGGCAACATCGGTATGGTCTGCGCATCCGGTACGGGCACGCAGGAGGTTTCCTCCATCATCGCGCAGCTCGGCGCCGGCGTATCGCAGGTTATCGGCACCGGCGGCCGCGACCTCAAGAAGGAGATTGGCGGCCTCATGATGAAGCTCGGTCTTGACGCGCTCATTAACGACCCGAACACGAAGGTGATCACGCTTGTCTCCAAGCCCCCGGCCAAGGAGATCGCTTCCGAGATCCTCGACATCGCGAAGAACGCCGGCAAACCCGTTGTGGTCTGCTTCATCGGCGGCGACCGTGCCGAGATCGAAGCAAAGGGCCTGGTCGCAGCGGTCTCCCTTGAGGACGCCGCACACAAGGCGGTCGCGCTTCTGCGCGGCGAGCCCGTTCAGGACTTTGTCGAGTTCACCATGGGCGAGGAGAAAGCCGAAGCGCTGGCGAAGGAGATCGCAGGCAAGATGGCGCCGACCCAGAAGTATGTCCGCGGATTCTACACCGGCGGCACGCTCTGCGACGAGGCCATGAAGCTGATGATCGGCAACCTCGGACATATCTACTCCAATATCCCGCTCCATGCAGAGGATAAGCTCGAGAACGCGCGTACAGGCAAGAGCCGTGAGCATACGTTCCTCGACTTTGGCGACGATGAGTTCACCGTTGGCCGTCCGCATCCGATGATTGACCCGAGCCTCCGCGCTGAGCGCGTCATCACAGACGGTCAGGATCCGGAGACCGCGGTCATCATGTGTGACTGCGTTATCGGCTACGGTTCTCACGAAGATCCCGCCGCAGACCTTTCCGACGCGATCCGTACCGCAAAGGCGGACGCCGAGAAGGAAGGCCGTCACCTCTGCTGCGTCTGCGCAGTGTGCGGCACCGAGGGCGACCCGCAGTGCCTGTCCAAGACGCAGAAGAAGCTCGAGGACGCAGGCGCTGTCGTGCTCCCGTCCAACGCACAGGCAACGCGCTTTGTTGAGCGCATCCTTGCGAACCTGAAATAAGGAGGAACGGACAATGAGTAAGCTGAATGAACTGTTCCAGAAAGATCTTCATGTCGTCAACTTTGGTATCGAGTCCTTCTATAAAGATCTCGTGAGCCAGAGAGTTCCCGCGGTCCATGTGGACTGGAAGCCCGTTGCAGGCGGCGATAAGGTCGCGGCAGGGAACCTCCGCAAGCTGAAGAACCCGGAGCTCGCTGCAAAGATCGAAGAGGCGAACAAGGAAGCCCTCCGCCGCATTCTCGCCGCACAGCCGACGCTGGTCGGTTTGGGCATCGCGGGCGAGGTCATCCCCGGCATGACCAAGAAGACGATCCTGCATGCAGGTCCTCCGGTCACCTGGGAGCGCATGAGCGGCCCGCAGAAGGGCGCAGTCATGGGCGGCCTGATCTATGAAGGCCTTGCCAAGGATCTGAAAGAAGCCGAAGAGCTCGCCGCATCCGGTGAGATCAAGTTCGATCCCTGCCATATGCACAGCGCAGTCGGCCCCATGGCGGGCGTAGTGACGGCGTCTATGCCGGTCTGGATCCTCAAGAACAAGACCTTCGGGAATTATGCGTACTGCACGATCAACGAAGGCCTCGGCAAGGTGCTCCGCTTCGGCGCATGCGACGACGAGGTTCTGACGCGCCTGCGCTGGATGGAGAAGGATCTCTATCCTGTGCTGAAGGCGGCTGTGGAGTACAAGGGCGAGATCGACATCAAGGTCCTGATCGCAAAGCTGCTCCAGATGGGCGACGAAGCGCATAACCGCAACGAGGCCGGTACGTCTTTGCTCATCCGTGAGCTCGTTCCCGGCATCATGGAAGCGAACTTCCCCGAGGAGCAGAAGATGGCCGCTTATAATTTCATAAACGGCAACAACCACACCTTCCTGAATATCTCCATGCCCGCATGTAAGTGCACCATGGATCCGATCTTTGATATCCCGTACTGCACCGTGGTCGCTACCATGTGCCGCAACGGCACGGATTTCGGTATCCGTGTTGCGGGTCTCGGACCGGACAAGTGGTTCACCGGCCCCGCCGAGATGGTCAAGGGACTGTACTTCCCGGGCTTCGACGAGAGCGATGCTGCGCCGGATCTCGGCGACTCCTGCATCACCGAGACGACCGGTATCGGCGGCTTCTGCATGGCAGCGGCTCCCGCAATCGTCCAGTTCGTCGGCGGACAGGTCAGCGATGCGCTGAACTATTCCAAGCAGATGTATGAGATCACCGTGGGCGAAGGCCAGGCGTACAAGATCCCGGCGCTCGACTTCCGCGGCAGTGCGACCGGCATCGATGTGCTGAAGGTCATCGAAACCGGCATCCGCCCGATCATCAATACCGGTATTGCGCACAAGGATCCCGGCGTGGGTCAGGTCGGCGCAGGTATCGTCAACCCGCCGGAAGAGTGCTTCAAGAAGGCGCTCGCAGCCTGCGCGGAAGCTTGGGCATAAAGGACAGTCTGTCCGCATAAGGTCTCGAGAGCATACGCTCCAGACCGTAAACCGATAGGCGGGGGCATCCCCGCAAAACCGTAGGGTACAAGGCGTTCGACCGGCGAACACCGGTTGGATGCCGGGAATAACCACTCACTACATACAAGGAGGATATACTCATGAGCAAATGGTCCGACATCAAAATGTATGATCTTTCGATCCCGATTGGCATCAATACGCCCCCGTGGCCGACGTACGAGCCGCTCCAGATGAAGTTCTTCAAGCGTCTCGCTCCCAACGGCGCAAACGGCCAGTTGATGACCCACAGCAACCATGTCGGCACCCATCTCGACGGCCCCCTGCATTTTGACACCGCAGGCCGCGACATGGCTTCCCTCGAGCTCACCAAGCTCTGCCATCCCGGCGTTATCGTTGACCTGTCCGACGAGTTCGGCGAGGACGATTTCGGCATCTACACCGCGGCTGACATTGAGAAGCGCGTCGAAGTCAAGAAGGGCGATATCCTGATCATCAACACCGGCTACCATAAGTATGGCTGGGACGTTCCGGGCACCGCAGACGAGAAGCGCTACATGCTCCGTCACCCGGGTCCGTCGCTCGACTTCGTCAAGTGGGTCCGTGAAAAGGAAATCCGCTGGATCGGCGTCGACTGCGGCAGCGCAGACCACCCGATGAACACGAAGATCCGTGACTGGGAGCCCATGGAAGCCGCAAAGTGCGACAAGAAGTTCCAGGAGAAGTATGGCAAGACCCTGAACGAGATCTATCCGTGGCCGGATCACTATCAGGCAATGCACATCGAGCTCTTCTGCCAGCCCTATGAAGCAATCCATGCGGAGTGCCTGGGCGGCCAGATTGATGAGCTCTCCAACAAGCGCGTTGTCATCGGCTGCTTCCCGTGGAAGCTGGTCGAGGGCGAGAGCTGCATTTCCCGTATCGTGGCCTTCGACGGCTTCGATGATGTCTGAGAACTGTGAGACAGGGTGCAGGCGGCAGCAGTGCCGCCTGCATTTTTGCTTCGCATCGCAGGACGCCGCAGCGTCGAGGCGGCCCTGTTGCAGTAAACGTTATACTGTAAATAGGAGAACCAAAAAAATGTGAGAATCATTGAAAAAAAGTATGATGCAGTATAATATGATAATATCGTATTGAGAGTATTTGATATCTGCGTGCTGCAAGCCCTTGCACGCGTCGCAGGACCCCCGTTCAAACCAACCTGCTGAGGGCCCAAAAATGAATCAACTGTTATCCGTCGGACTCATCGCCGTTATTGCAATTGGAATCCTGTTTCTGTCCCAGATCAGGAAAAAACGTATTCAGCCGTATATCGACGCCTTCGCAACCGCGTTTTGCGAGGTCTCGGAGCATATTCTTCCGAAGGAGGGCATTGCGGAAACGCTTGCGGTGAAGCCGCTGGAAGCCGGGCGCGTCAGAGCCCTGCCGAAGGAGCAGCAGCCGGAGCCGATCCGCGCGCTGATCGAAAAGGGCATTGACGAGTATGCGCTCGAACGGCTGCGCACCATGTTCGCCATGCGGATGAAGGCGCAGGAACACCTCAGCTCCTTTAATCTTATCGGGAAAAAGATCAACGGTGTATTGAACAGCACATATGATCTGGTGAATCTGTCGCTGTCCATCATACATGATCCGAGCATCGTCAAAACTGCTGACGATGTGAACGAGTTCCGCCGCTTTACGCAGAAGCAGCGGGAATTGAGAACGCAAACGCTGGCCTCCGTTGCGTCGGAGGAGTGGAAAGAGAAATACGCCGCGTAGAATCGGGTGCGTGCCGATTTTCGGGGCATAAGTAGGCATAAACAAAACACAGGAGGGCTGCAAATGAGAGAATTCGAGTTTCTACAACCGAAGTCGATCGCAGAAGCGATCGCGATGCGCGTGGAGCATGGCGACCGCCTTGTGGTGTACAATGGCGGTACGGACATCGTCATTCAGCTGCGCGACCGACTGATCGCACCGGACTATGTGATGGATGTCAAGAAGATTCCGGGTTTGCATGAGATCACATTCTCCGAGAAAGAGGGACTGTTTATCGGCGCCTGCGTGACAATGAATGAGATCGGCGGCAACGAAGCAGTCAGAACGCACTATCCGTTCCTTGCGGAGGCCGCGCTGTCCGTCGGAAGCAAGCAGGTTCGCAACCGTGCAACGAGCGTCGGCAACATTGTGAACGCGTCGCCGCTGTGCGACACGGGTACGCCGCTCTATGCAGCGGACGCCGTTATGTGCCTCGAAGGCCCGAACGGGAAACGGGAAGTCCCGATTCGCGAGTTCATCACCTTTGTCCGCCGCACCGTACTGCAAAAGGATGAGATCGTCACGGGCATCAAGGTTCCGTATGACAAGGATCTGCGCGGCATTTTCACAAAGGTCGCCCGCCGCAGGGAGGTCGATCTTTCGACCATCTGCGCAACGGTCGCCCGCTCCGGAAACGAGTGGAAGCTCGCATTCGGCGCTGTCGCACCGACGCCGGTTCGCCTGCCGAAAACGGAGGAGCTTCTCCGCGGAAAAGAGATCACCGAAGCGCTGATCGATGAAGCGGCTAAGCTGGCTCGCACCGAGGTTTCCCCGATCGACGACGTGCGCGCATCCAAGGAATACCGCCTGGATGTTGTCGAAGTCATCGTGAGAAGAAGCCTGAAGGCACTCGCATAAAGAAGGGGGAAAACGGATATGAAGTATAGAGTCAATTTCTTCCTGAATGATGATCCGGTCGAGCTGTATGTTGACGCGAACAAGACCATGCTGAATATCATTCGCGACGAACTGTGCTACACCGGGACGAAAGAAGGCTGCGGCGCGGGTGAGTGCGGCGCATGCACGGTGATCGTTGACGGCAAGCCCGTGAATGCCTGCCTTGTGCTGGCGCCCGAAATGGATGGCATGCACATCACGACCGTAGAAGGACTTTCCAAGAACGGAGAGCTGTCGCCGCTCCAAAAATCGTTCGTAGAACACGCTGCTTTGCAGTGCGGCTTCTGCACGCCGGGCTTCGTCATGAGCGCGACCGCGTTGCTGATGGAGAATCCGACGCCGACGCGTGATGAGATCAAGCGTGCAATTTCCGGCAATCTTTGCCGCTGCACGGGCTATATCCGCATCATTGAGGCGATCGAGGACGTCGCCGCCCAGTATCAGAAAGAAGGAGGCGCAGAGTAATGGAAGAACTCAAACACGTTGGCAAAGCGTATGAACGCAGCGACGGTATCCGAAAAGTAACGGGCGCCGCCGAGTATGTTGATGATATCCGTCTCCCGCGTATGCTGTACGCTGCTGTGAAGCGCAGCCCTTACGCACACGCGAAGATCCTTTCCGTCGATCTTGAAGAAGCGAAAAAACTGCCGGGCGTCAAGTGCGCCATCTGCGGCGACGAGTACCCGAACCGAGCCGGTCTGTACCTCGAGGATCGCTATTTCATGGCAAAGCCGGGCGATACGGCTAAGTACATGGGCGAAGCGGTCGCGGCGGTCGCAGCCGAAACGCCGGAGATCGCGCAGGCGGCTCTCGATTTTATCAAGGTTGAGTATGAGGAACTGCCCGCCGTGACGAATGCGGTCGAGGGCATGAAGCCCGACGCGCCGGTCATCCACCCCGATCTTGGAAGCTACAAGGTCGCGCCGATCTTCTATCCCGTTCCCGGCACGAACATTTCGCACCATTACGTTCTGCGCAAGGGCGATTTCGAGAAGGCCTGCGAAGAGGCGGACGAGGTCTTTGAGCATACGTTCTACATCCCGCATGTGCAGCATGTGCCGCTCGAGCCGCACGCCGCCATGGCCAAATATGACGCAGACGGCAAGCTGACCGTTTGGGCAAGCTGCCAGTCTCCGTATGCCGTGCGTCAAGCGCTGTCCGTCGCGTTCGATATGCCGCTCAATAAGATCCGAGTAATTTCTCCGACAGTCGGCGGCGGCTTCGGCGCAAAAGCCGGTACGACGCTCGAGGGCATCGTTATCCCGCTCGCAAAGTACTGCCAGGGCCGGCCGGTCAAGCTGGTGTACAGCCGTGAGGATGAGTTCGTCAATTCCTATGTCCGTCAGGGCATGCACGCGACGATCAAGACGGCAATGCGCAAGGACGGCCGGATGCTCGGCGTAAAGAACGAGTACATCTGGGACGGCGGCGCATATACCGAGTATGGCGTCAATATCACAAAGGCGGGCGGATGGGCGTCCGCAGGCCCCTATGATATCGATAACGTCTGGACGGACAGCTACTGCGTCTATACAAATCACCCCGTCGGCGGCCCGTATCGCGGCTTCGGCATGTGCGAGATCCATTTTGCGATCGAGCAGAATATCGACATGATCGCCAAAAAGATGGGCATTTCCGAGGTGGAGATCCGCCGTATCAACGGCCTGCGCCCGGGCGGGTTCACCGGCATGGGCGAAAAGATGGACGTTGCGGGCTATCAGGAGTGCCTTGAGACCGTTCTGGAGGACATCGAGTACGATAAGCCCTGCGAACCCTCCGGAAGCCCCACAAAGATCCGGGCAAAGGGCATCGCGGCCGGCTGGAAGTCGCCTTCCATGCCGACGAATGCCGGCTCTGCCGCGATTATTCGCATGAACGAGGACGGTACATTCTTCCTCATGAGTTCCGGCATGGAGATCGGCCAGGGCGCCGCAACGGTCCTGCCGCAGATCGCAGCGGAAGTGCTTTCCGTCAGCCCCGATAAGATCACGTTCTGCTCAGGCGATACGGATCATACGCCGTATGAATGGCAGACCGTTGCATCCCGCACGACATACTGCGCAGGCAATGCCGTGAAACTTGCAGCCGAGGATCTCGTTGATAAGGTGCTGGAGCTTGCCCAGATCAAGATGGGCGCGGTCAAACGCGACCTGAAGTTTGAGGACGGCTACGTCGTTCACAAGATCTACCCCGAGCGCCGCGTTCCGATCTCCGAGTTTGCGCTCGGCGTTGCGTTCCCGGACGGTTCCGGCTACGGCGGACCCGCGATCGGCGTCGGCACGTTTACGCTGGAGAACAATATCAACACGGATAAAAAGACCGGCGTTGCAAAGCATCATCCTGCGGCGTTCTGGACCATGGGCGTCAACGGCGTAGAGGTCGAGGTCGATACGGAGACCGGCCACATCAAGGTGTTGAAGATGTGTTCCTGCTTCGATGCCGGAAAGGTCATCAACCCCGCACTGTTCGGCGCGCAGTCGGAGGGCGCAATGGTGCAGGCGCTCGGTACAGCGCTGTTTGAAGAGCTGAAGCTGAAGAACGGCAAGGTGCTGAACAAGAACTTCGTCGACTACAAGATCCCGACCGCGGACGATATTCCGGAGCTCATCGTTAAGTACGTCGAGCATGCGGAGCCCACCGGCCCCTTCGGCGCGCGCGGCGTCGGCGAACCCCTGATGGTCCCGGGTGCACCGGCCATTGCAAATGCCGTATACAACGCCATCGGTGTTCGCTTTACCCGTATGCCGATCATGCCGGAGGACGTTCTCCGCGCCTTGAAGGAGAAAAAGGAAGCCGAGCAGAACAACAAATAACAAGCACGTCATACCTGCGGGATGCCGGGATTTCGCCGACATCCCGCGAATACTCTGAAAATCTTTTAAGATGACAAAAAATAATAGATGACAAATGTGAAAGTTTTGTGTATAATGAACCTAAGTTCTAACGTAAACTGCATTGTGTCATGAATCAGCAAAGACGAAAGCAACAAACACCGCGCATTATCGGCATGCCGGCACGGCCCTGAGCCGTGCGAGCCGAAAGAAGCATATCCAAGGGGGGCGCCCTTGTGGTATACACCGGAGAAGTGGAGCACATTAACAACAAAGCAGGAGGTAATTCAATGGAAAAGAAAGTCGAAGGCATCTATGATGGCTTCAAAGAGCTTGGAACCGGCAAAATGCTGATTCTGGGTTTCCAGCATGTATTCGCCATGTTTGGAGCCACCGTTCTTGTCCCGCTGCTGACGGGCCTCTCCGTATCCGTTACCCTGTTCTGCGCCGGCATCGGCACGATCTGGTTCTACATCATCACGAAGAGGAAGATACCGATCTTCCTCGGCTCTTCGTTCGCATTCATCGGCGCATTTGCATCGATTGCAAACGGCGATAAGGAACTGATGCCGTATGCAACGCTCGGCGTTGTCTGCGCCGGCCTGATCTATGTGGTCCTGGCGATTCTGTTCGCCATTTTCGGCGCCAAGAAGGTCATGAAGCTGTTCCCGCCGGTCGTCACCGGCCCGGTCATCATCCTGATCGGCCTTATCCTGGCAGCTACGGCAGTCAGCTCCGCATCCGCGAACTGGATCCTCGCAGTCATCGCAATCGCGATCGTTATCTGCGTCAACCTGTTCGGCAAGGGCATGATCAAGATCCTCCCGATCCTGATCGGCATCCTCGGCGCCTACGTCATTGGCTGCATCGTGACCGCGATCAAGCCCGACCTGTTTGGCCTGCCGTGGATCGACTGGTCCCCGCTCGTCGGCTCGAAGATCCTCGATGTCCCGCCGTTCGTAGAGTACACGCCTCTCCGCTTCCTCTTCGGAGCGCAGGCGTTTGACTCCGCAATCGCAACGAACGCGATCGTCACCTTCGTCGTTGTCGCTCTTGCGGCAATGGTCGAGCACATCGGCGACATCTGCGCGATCGGCGCAACCTGCGGCAAGAACTTCATTGCAGATCCCGGCCTGACCCGTACGCTTCTCGGCGACGGTATCGGCACCTCGATCGCGGGCCTCTTCGGCGGCCCCGCCAACACGACCTATTCCGAGAACACCGGCGTTGTCGCGCTGACCAAGGTTTATGACCCGAAGGTCATGCTTATCGCAGCCGTGATGACGATTATCCTCTCCTTCGTATCGATCTTCGACGCCTTCATCAACACAATCCCGTGGTCCATCATCGGCGGTATTTCGATGGTCCTCTACGGCATGATCTCCGCGACCGGCGTTCGTACGATCGTGGAAAACAAGGTCGATTTCACCAACATGCGCAACATCCTGGTCGCGGCGCTGATCCTGGTCTGCGGCCTCGGCTTCAACGCTCATCCGCTCGTCATCGGCCGTCTGACCTTTGGCGGTCTGGCCGTTGCGGCAGTCGTTGGCATCGTGGTGAACGCGATCCTGCCCGGCAAAGACTACACGTTCGATGAGAACATCCAGGGATAAAACCTGAAGTAAGATCCTTGCCTACCCAACTCCATTTCTCACGCAAGAGCGTGCCGGGTCTTCCGGCACGCTCATTCGTATTCATGACTGGCTTGGGAATCTGACGTGTATATCGAAATACGCCGGGATCATTGTCACAGACAAGAAAATACTGGTATAATACAGGGCAGGCGTCTCATAGAGAATCATAACGCAGCGCAGGGCTCGGATACGCGGTGTGCGGAACCGGTGAGCGGCAGAGCAAGCAGACAGACGCACCTGTGCAAGAAAAACCAATGACGCTTTCGGAGGCAAGAATGGTAACGCTCCTCGTGAAACTGTGTATCAAGAAGTATCGGGAAACATCCAACCCCGCCGTGCGGCTTGCTTATGGAATGCTGTGCGGCGCGGTGGGAATCGGCCTGAATCTCTTGCTGTTTGCAGGCAAGTGTATTGCAGGGACGCTCGCGGGTTCGATCGCGGTCACGGCGGATGCCTTCAACAACCTGTCGGATGCGGGATCGTCGCTCGTTACACTGATTGGCTTCCGCCTTGCCGGGCAAAAGCCCGATCACGAACACCCGTTCGGCCACGGCCGGTTTGAGTATATCTCCGGGCTTATTGTGTCTATGGCCATTCTGCTGATGGGGCTGGAGCTGCTGCGCTCATCCGTTGAGAAGATCATGACGCCGGAGCAGGTCGAGTTCCGCTGGCTGGTCGTCGTGATTCTGGCAGTCTCCATACTCGTAAAGCTCTATATGGCTCTGTACAATGCGCGGATCGGTAAAAAGATCGAATCCGCAGCCATGCGCGCAACAGCGACGGACAGCCTGAGCGACTGCATTGCGACCGCGGTCGTGCTGCTGTCGATGTTTATGGGAAAATGGACCAATCTGATGATTGACGGCTGGTGCGGTCTGGCCGTAGCTGTCTTTATCCTGATTGCGGGAGTGCGCGCGGCGAAGGAAACGATCGGGCCGCTTCTGGGGCAACCGCCTGCACCGGAATTTGTGAAAAGGATCGAGCAGATTGTTCTTTCACATTCGCTTGTCGTAGGCATTCATGACCTTGTCGTACACGATTACGGCCCCGGCCGTTGTATGATCACCCTGCATACCGAAGTGCCGGAAAGCGGAAACTTTACGGAGATGCACGATGTGATCGATAACATTGAGCACGATCTGCGCAACGAACTCGGTTGTGAGGCAACGATTCATATGGATCCCATCGCAACGGACGATGTGCTTACGAATGAAACGCACAACAAGATCGCTGAGCTGGTCAAGGTGATCGACGAACGCATCACCATCCACGATTTCCGCATGGTCGCAGGCCCGACGCATACCAATGTGATCTTCGATGTGGTCGTGCCGTATAAGTTCCGCCTAACAGACGAAGAAGTGCTGCGCGATGTGCAGCGCCTTGTCCGGTCACTGGACGGGAATTACTTTGCCGTCGTGCAGATCGATAAGTCCTATACAGATTAAGGAGATTCCCATGCAGAATCATACATCGCTTCCGACGCGGTTTGGAGCGGCTCTGGATCCTGAACATGTTCTTGCGGAGTATCCGAGACCGCAGATGCGGCGCGGAAACTGGATGAACCTGAACGGCCGCTGGGATTGCGCTATCACGGCGCTCGACGAAACGCCCGCAAGCTATACGGGCTCGATCCTCGTTCCGTTTTCTCCGGAATCGTCCCTGTCCGGCGTGAATCATTTGCTT
>HF985514.1:86757-88423 GCA_000432015.1 Clostridium sp. CAG:1024
AAGAGCGGCTGTGGTATCGGCGGAGACTGACGCTTCCGGATGCGTTTTATGCGCCGGAGAAGGGCGACAGGATCCTTCTGCACTTTGGCGCGGTCGATCAGACGGCGACGGTCTATTGCAATGGCATTGAGGTAGCGCATCATGTCGGCGGTTTCACACCGTTCTCCGCAGACGTGACAGCCGCGCTCGATGGCGGCAGAGATATGACGCTCGTGGTGCGTGTGCGCGATGTGACCGATACGGCGCAGCATTCGCGCGGCAAACAGAAGATGCGGCAAGGGGGGATCTTTTATACCCCGCAAAGCGGCATCTGGCAGCCGGTCTGGCTGGAGCGCGTGCCGAAAACGCATATCAGGTCGCTGCATATAACCCCGCTTTACGATGAAGCAATGCTGGAGCTCCGCGTCAGGACAAGCAAGCCCTGTGCATGCGTCGCGCACATCGGCGAGAGGTCTTTTGCCTTTTCGAGCGGCGCGGCTTGCCGGATCCCTATGCCGGGCTTCCGCCCCTGGTCGCCGGAGGATCCGTTTTTGTATGATTTCTCAGTCGAAGCGGGAGAGGATCGCGTCGAAAGCTACTTTGCCATGCGAAAGATCGGCGTTGCGCCCGATGAGAAGGGTACGCCGCGCTTAACGCTCAACGGGAAGCCCTACTTCCAGTCCGGCGTACTCGATCAGGGGTATTGGTCGGATGGGATGCTCACCGCGCCCTCGGACGAGGCCATGATTTCCGACATCGAGACGATGAAGCGCATGGGCTTCAATATGCTGCGAAAGCACATCAAGCTCGAGCCGCTGCGCTGGTACTATCACTGCGACCGGCTCGGCATGCTTGTTTGGCAGGACATGCCAAACGGCGGCGGCGCGTATCGCGCCATGGCGGTTTCCGCACCGCTGGTGACGGGACGGCATCATAAAGACGATAACTATCGATATTTTTCCCGAGACGATATTGCCGGGAGAGAAGAATACTATCTCGAACTGACGGAGATGATCGAGCATCTCTACAATTGCCCCTGCATTGTGTTGTGGGTGCCGTTCAACGAGGGGTGGGGACAGTTCGATGCTGCGGAGGCGACGGAACGCATTCGCGCACTCGATGCAACGCGCCTCGTCGATCACGCAAGCGGCTGGCACGACCAGGGGGTGAGCGATGTGAAGAGTTGGCATGTATATTTCCGCCCCTATCGTTTCAAAAACGACGCACATGGCCGCGCGGTGGTGCTGTCGGAATTCGGCGGGTATAACCGGCGTCTTGCAGGGCATAGCTACTCTGCACGGGATTTCGGGTACAAACGGTACCGTTCGGACGAAGCGTTGGCAGAGGCCGTGGAGCGCCTGTATCAAAAAGAGATCCTGCCCGCCATACCGCAGGGACTGTCCGCGACGGTCTATACACAGCTGTCGGACGTTGAAGAGGAAACAAACGGCCTGCTGACCTATGACCGTGCCGTGCAAAAGCTGCCCGCAGAGCGGATGCGGACGATCAACGCCAGCTTGTACGCAGCGCTGCAAGGGAAAGCATGATGCGGGTGAAACGGGTTTCTAAACGAAAGCTTGCTGCGAACGCCGCAGGCGCGGTTGTCGGTCTGTCACTTGCGGCAGCAGGGCTGCTCCGTGCTGCGGAGACTCCTGCGGAACATTGCGCCATGGGGCAGAGAAGAGCC
>HF985514.1:88450-91806 GCA_000432015.1 Clostridium sp. CAG:1024
GCTGCGTAGAGCGGGGAAACACGGGCTCGTTCGAGGTGGAGCGGCTCGAGCTGCCGACGGCGGCTTCTTGTGCAGAGCGTCTCCGGCTTTGGCTTTGGAATTTGCCGCAGGTCGTGCGAGCGCTCGTGCTGTTGCCTGCTTGGTGCATCGGGGAGAGCGCGGTTTGGACGTTTCGCCTGATCGGCGCGGGACTCTCTCCAATTTGGAGCATGCTCGGAAGCGTTTTGATGGAAGCATTGCTGCTGTTCGGTCTGTTCGCTCTGCTCTATAAACTGCTGTTCCCACATGCAAAACTCGGCATGCTGTTTCAAAAGAAACGCTGGCTGTATTTGCTGCTTTGCGCGGGTGTTCTGACATTGGCGGATCGTTTGCTGCGACAATATACGGAAGGCTATGCCGCAATTCGAGCAGCTGCGGGGATCGTATTGGGGTTTCTGACGCTCCTGCTGCTCTGGAACCGTCTGTTCAGAGGACATGCCGCCCCTGCAAGAACGGAGAAGTGGATCGCACTTCCCCGTGCCGCTTGAAACGAAATATAGATCGACTCTTTCGATGAAACGACCCGATCCGATTGTGAAACGGTCGTTTTTCTTTGAAGGAATACGGGAGTTGCGCGGCGTAAAAGACAGAATGCAATTCAGAATAGTATATTGTATAGCGACTATTGACAAGCGCAGAAATAGACGATAAAATAAATATATCAATTTTCGGTAACGTTCCCGATAACGTTTTCGGAAATACGGCAGACAATGATACAAAACAGTTCGACACAGAGAATTTCCCTGAGAGAAGACATGAATCCCGGTTGCTTGTCCCGCATGCTCCGGCGGCACACAGCGGAGGGACAGGAGGCAGAGCGTGAGCGGCATCAACATTCGGGACGTGGCAAAGCATTGTAACATCAGCGTCAGTACGGTATCCCGCGTACTGAACGAGCGACCGGATGTGAATCCGAAGACACGGCAGCGCGTGCTCGATGCGATCTCTCAGCTCGATTATATCCCAAACAACAGTGCGAGAAACCTTGTTATGACTGCGTCGGATCGGATCGCCGTCGTTGTCCGCGGCTTAGCCAATCCGTTCTTTGGGCAAATGATCAGGACGATTGAAGAGGACGTTTACCGCGCGGGATTTACAATGGAGCTGCGCCACATTTCCTCCGATGCGGACGAGGTGCATACCGCGGCGGTGCTCGCGACGGAGAAGCGCTTGTGCGGCGTGCTGCTGCTCGGCGGACGATTCAATTACACGGCAGACGAAATGCGGGTCTTGGATGTGCCGTATGTCTGCACAACATATACGAACACATTCGGCAATATGCCGCAGGACGCCTTTTCGAGTGTTGCGATCGACGACAGAGCGGAAGCCTGCCGCGCGGTCGAACATCTGATCGGACTAGGACACAGAAAGATCGCGGCGATCGTATCCTCGGAGAAGGACCGCTCCATTTCGGAGCTGCGTTATCAGGGATATTGCGAAGCGCTCGAAAAGCACGGCATTTCGTATGAGCCATCGCTCGTCGTCGAAAGCGGACAGTATTCCCAGCGAAGCGCCGTCGATGCTGCGAATCGCCTGCTTGCCCGCAATGTTGAGTTCACGGCCGTGTTTACGATCTCCGACATGATGGCGCTCGCAGTGATGAAAGCCCTGCATGAACGGGGTGTTCGGGTGCCGGAAGATTGTTCCGTGATCGGCATCGACGGATTGGAGAGCTCGCTGTACAGCATCCCGACGCTGACGACCGTCGTGCAGCCGGCGGAGGAAATGGCGACCGAGAGTACGGCGATCCTCATTGATCTCGTTCGCGGACAGGGAAAGAACCGGCACACATTTTTCCCTGCGCACATTCGCGAGGGCGGCTCGGCCCGAAGGATCGACGCCGAATAACAAAGGCTGTTGCCCCGAACAGGGGTTCGGCATAAACAAAAATTTTGATAAGGAGAAAGACAATGAAAAAGCTCGTAGCACTCGTTCTTGTTGCCCTGATGGCTTTTGCATGCGTAGCTTGCCAGCAGACGACGCCCGCTACCGAAGAGCCCACGGCAGAACAGTCCGCGGCGGAGCAGCCCGCAGCGGAAGAACCCGCAAAGGCGGAAGGAAAAGTTTACTACCTGAACTTCAAGCCTGAGGCAGATGCCGCATGGCAGGAGATCGCAAAACTGTACACCGAGAAGACCGGCGTCCCCGTGAAGGTCGTCACCGCTGCTTCCGGCGAGTATCAGAACACCCTGACCTCTGAAATGGACAAGACGGAAGCTCCGACCCTGTTCCAGTGCGGTAACCAGGGCGCGCTGAAGACCTGGGGTGAGTATTGCCTCGATCTGTCCGACACCGATTTTTACAAAGAGATGACCACCAATGACTTCAACCTCATGGGTGAGAACGGCGAAGTGCTGGCGGCAGGTTACTGCTACGAAGCATTCGGCATCATCGTCAACAAGGCGCTGCTCGCACAGGCGGGTCACAGCCTCGATGAGATCACGAACTTTGAGACCCTGAAGGCTGTCGCGGACGACATTCATGCGCGCGCAGCAGAGCTTGGCTTCGATGCGTTCAGCTCCGCAGGCCTCGACAGTTCCTCCTCCTGGAGATTCTCCGGCCATCTGGCCAACATGCCGCTGTACTACGAGTTCCGCGATGACAACGTGACCGCGCAGCCCGCGACCATCACCGGCAAGTACCTCGACAACTACAAGATGATCTGGGATCTCTACACCACGGATACCGCCACGACCGGCGCGGCGCTCGCAACGGCTACCGGCGATATGTCGAGCGGTGAGTTCAAAGAGGGCAAGGCTGTGTTCTATCAGAACGGTACTTGGGAGTACGCCGGCCTTATCGAAGCAGGTCTGAAGGCTGAAGATCTCGCCATGATCCCGATCTACTGCGGCGTCGAAGGCGAGGAGAAGGTAGGTCTGTGCTGCGGCACCGAGAACTGCTGGGCGGTCAACAACACCGCGTCCGAAGCGGACATCAAAGCAACGCTCGACTTCATGTACTGGGTTATCACCTCGGAAGAGGGCACCACGATGATGGCTGAGCAGTTCGGTCCCTGCCCGTTCAAGAACGCGAAGGAGCCGGAGAACGTATTCTTCGCACAGGCGAACGAGTACATCGCAAACGGCAACTACGTCGTAACTTGGGCGTTCAACTACACCCCCGCCGTTGATGATTGGCGCGCAGGCGTTGTTGACGCACTGACCAAGTACACCGCCGGCGGCAGCTGGGACGATGTCAAGCTGGCATTCGTGGACGGCTGGGCTGCACAGTATGCGGCTGAGAACGCCAACTAAGATCGCGCATCCAAACGCAATAGGACAAAACAGCGACGGGGCGAGCGGAGCGCGCTCGCCCCG
>HF985514.1:91825-93627 GCA_000432015.1 Clostridium sp. CAG:1024
CGTACCGCACACCCCGTTTTTGTAGGCAAGCGCTGTGTGCGAGAGCGTTTGCTTATGGAAACAGGCGAAAAAGAAACCAATCACGATGACCAAAGAAAGGAGCCAAACTTCATGCGAATTCGAAACAAGCAGCCCGACAATGCGGCGCTGAATTCGATCCTGATCCGCCGGCCGATCCAGCGCTGGGCATGGCTGTTTCTTCTGCCAACCTTCGCTGCGTTTTGCATCGGATTCCTGTATCCGTTCGGAAAGGGACTGTTTCTATCCTTCTGCAGCTTTAAGACGACGAGCAAGTGGACGTTCGTGGGCTTGCAGAACTATGCAAAGGCGATCGCGGATCCGTCGTTCATGCATGCGTTCTGGTATACGGCGCTTACTGCGCTCGTGTCGCTCGTGCTGATCAACGTGCTGGCATTTGCCGTTGCTTACGCGCTGACGCAGGGCATCAAAGGATCGAATCTGTTCCGCACGGTTTTCTTTATGCCAAACCTGATCGGCGGCATCGTGCTGGGCTATATCTGGAGCATGATCTTTGACGGTATCCTTACCCGATACGGCACCTCTATCGTGCTTGAGACGAAATACGGGTTTTGGGGACTCATCATCCTGATGCTCTGGCAGCAGATCGGGTATATGATGATTATTTATATCGCGGGCTTGCAGGCCGTGCCGGGGGATATCCTTGAGGCGGCCAAGATCGACGGCGCAAGCAAGTGGCAGACGCTCTGGCGCATCACGATCCCGAATATTGTGCCTTCGATTACGATTTGCACTTTCCTGACGCTGACGAACTCCTTTAAGCTCTTTGACCAGAATCTCGCGTTGACAGAGGGCCGCCCGTTTATGATGCAGGCAGGCGGCTTGACGGTCAAGACGACGGAGATGCTCGCGCTGAACATCGTGAACTCCTTCTACAGCAACGTCAAGACCCGCGGAATCGGTCAGGCGAAGGCGGTCCTGTTCTTTATCCTCGTCGCGGCCATCGGTCTGATCCAACTGAAAGCGACCCGCTCCAAGGAGGTGCAGCAGTAATGGCAAAGCAGGAAACACTCGCACGGGAACAGCAGGCGAAGCGAACGCTGACCATTGTGTTTGCGGTGATCGCGGTCGTTTATCTTCTGCCTATCGTACTCGTTTTCATCAACTCGCTGAAATCGAACAGTGCAGTCAACATGGAGACCTTTGCTCTGCCGAACAAAGAGAGCTTCATGGGCGTTCAGAACTATATCAAAGGCATGACGTTCGGCAACTATCCGTTCTATAAGGCGGTCGGATACAGCCTGTTCATTACGCTGGCATCCTCCGCGCTGATCCTGGTCGGCACCTCCATGGCAGCATGGTACATTGCTCGCGTCGGCAGCCTGTTTTCGAAGATCGTGTATTATCTTTGCGTGTTCTCCATGGTCGTTCCGTTCCAGATGGTCATGTTTACGCTTGCAAAGACGGCGGATACGCTGAAGCTCAACACGCCCTGGACCATTCCAATCGTGTACCTTGGCTTTGGCGCAGGTCTTGCCATCTTCATGTTTACGGGATTTGTCAAGTCGCTGCCGCTTGAGATCGAGGAAGCTGCGGCCATTGACGGCTGCGGCCCCGTGCGCACGTTTTTCTCCGTCGTGTTCCCGATGCTGCGGCCGACGCTGATCTCCGTGGGCGTGCTGGAGATCATGTGGGTCTGGAACGACTACCTCCTGCCGTACCTCGTGCTGGATCTCAATAAGTATCGCACGATCCCGATCCATATCCAGTATTTGAAGGGCAGCTACGGCACGGTCGATCTTGGCGCGACGATGGCGCTGATC
>HF985514.1:93721-100810 GCA_000432015.1 Clostridium sp. CAG:1024
GACAGGGCCTGCCCGCCGGGAGAAGAGAGTAATGGAACGCAGCAGCGGTATCCTCATGCATATTTCCTCGCTGCCGTCGCCCTATGGCATCGGTACGCTCGGAAGAGAAGCATATGCGTTTGTAGATTTTCTAGCGGAAGCGGGACAGCGCTATTGGCAGCTGCTGCCGCTTGGGCCGACCGGCGTTTTTGATTCGCCGTACCAGTCCTTTTCCACCTATGCCGGAAATCCGTATTTCATCGATCTCGACTTACTCCGGGATGAGGGACTGCTGGAAGAAAACGACTATTGCACGCTGGATTTCGGCACGGACGCAGACCGGGCGGACTTCGGCAAACTGTATCGAAACCGTTACCCTGTGCTGCGGCGCGCCTATGCGCGTTACCGGGAGCGGGACGGCTGGGAGGAAGCGCTTTCCGCACTCATGCAGCGTGAACCGTGGCTGCCGGACTATGCGCTGTTCATGGCGCTCAAGTCGCATTTCGGCGGCCTCGCGTGGACACATTGGCCGGATGAAGCGATCCGAACAAGACGGCCGGAAGCGCTTGTACGGTATCGTGCACTGCTGCGGGAGGAGATCGGTTTCCATGCATTCGTTCAAGGATGCTTTTTCCGGCAATGGGAAGCGCTTCGCGCTTATGTCGCGAAAAGAGGCGTTCGCCTGATCGGAGATCTTCCGATTTATGTGCCTTTGGACTCTGCGGACGTCTGGACGGAGCCCGCACAGTTCCAGTTGGATGAAACGCTTGCACCGGTCGCAGTGGCGGGCGTCCCGCCGGACTCGTTCAGCGCGACGGGCCAGCTCTGGGGTAACCCGCTCTATGATTGGGATGCGATGGAAAGCGACGGGTTTTCTTGGTGGATCGATCGTGTCCGAGCAGCGAGCAGACTGTACGATGTCGTGCGGATCGATCATTTTCGGGGATTGGCATCCTATTGGAGCGTACCCGCAGATGCTTCCACCGCGGAGTGCGGCGAGTGGCGGAAAGGCCCCGGCATGAAGCTCGTCGGTACGCTGCAAAGGGAAGTCGGAGACGTGCGATTGATCGCGGAGGATCTCGGATTTCTGACGGAGGATGTGATCCGTCTGCGGGAGGAAGCGGGCTTGCCTGGCATGAAGATCGTCCAGTTCGCGTTTGATTCACGGGAGAAGAGCGATTATCTTCCGCATAATTATACGCGAAATTGCATCTGCTACACCGGTACGCATGACAACACGACCGCACGGGGCTGGTTTTCTGACGCTTCGCCTGCCGATGTTGAAAAAGCGGTCGCGTACCTTGGATTGAATGCCGAAGAAGGGTATGGCTACGGACTGATCCGCGGCGGCATGAGCTCGGTAGCGGAACTGTTCATTGCAACGATCCAGGATTATCTCGATCAGGACGGCAGCGCCCGTATGAATACGCCCGGAACGGTCGGCAACGGGAATTGGTGCTATCGCGTTGCACCGGGGCTGTTGACCGATGCGTTGGCAAGCCGCATTCATCGCATGACGGAACTGTATGGGCGCTGAAACAGAAATGACGCTTTGAGAGTGGTTTGGGGGGAGAAGAAACCGCGTTGTGTGCTATCGGCATACTTCGCGGTTTTTTCTTGCAATTTGTCGGGAGCATCGATAGAATGAAGAAAAATAGGGGGAGCATCCATGGCAAAACAGAAAACAACGGTTGAAAGCATCGGCCGGAAAGAAGAAAATGACAAGTCAAAGCAGAACCGGCAGCAGATCGAGCAGATGAAAAAACGGGCTGCGGAAGACCGAAAGAAAGCGGAAGCGGCACGCAAGAAGTCAGGGACCGCCGCAAAGCCCGCCGCGGGAAAAGAAACGCTGCTGGCCGGCGGCGCGGCGCTTGCAGCCGGGCTGCTCGGCGGCGCGAAGGGAAAGGGCAAGAAAAAGAAAAAACGTGCGCTGCGGCTCGTATTGCTTGCCGCTCTTGTGCTTGCGGCTCTGTTCGTCTATTGGAAGTTCTATGCCGGAGCGGGGGCAACGCAGGTGTCCGTGCTGTCGCAGGGGATCGTGCAGACGAATCTGGATTTTCAAAGCGCGATCCTCGGTGAATCCCGTGAAAAGCAGATGTATGTTGTTTTGGAGCAGGATGTGACCGTAGAGACAAGAGTCACGCAGTCCTTGCTGAACCTGTCTGTGTTTGAAAAAAGCAAAACCATCCATTCCAAAGGCACGGGGTATTATGCGATCGATCTTTCAACGCTGACGGAGAACAGCATTCGGGTGGATGACAGTGAAAAGAATGTCGTCGTGACAGTGCCGCACGCGATCCTGTATGTTCTGGACTATGATGTGACCGCGTCAACGTTTGAGGATACCCAAGGCGGGCTCCTTGCGCTCGGCGAACTGAAGCTTACCATGGAGCAGCAGAACGAGATCCAAAAGAGCATCGATGCGGCCATGCATGAAGTGCTCGAAACGGAGGAGATGTTTGCCTTTGCCGATGAAAAGGGCGCGCTGATGGTATATGAGCTGTTCCAGCCGCTTGTTGCGGCGCTTTCCGATGAATATACACTGGAGATCGTAATGCCGGAGGCAGAATAACAGAAGAACTCGCGGACGGGGAAACTGTGCCGCGGAAGAATGGAGAAACGGATGAAAAGGATTTATCGCTCCGTGCTGGAGCTGGTCGGGAATACCCCGCTTGTCGCGCTGGAACACTATGCGGCGGAGCAGGGGCTGGAAGGAACGCTGCTTGCCAAGGTCGAACGCGGGAATCCCGGCGGCAGCGTCAAAGACCGCGTCGCAGTGCATATGCTTGACACCGCGGAGGCAGAAGGAAAACTCCGGCCCGGCGCAGTCATCATTGAGCCGACGAGCGGGAACACGGGTGTTGGGCTTGCTATGGCGGCGGCGGTGCGAGGCTATCGCATGATCGTAACAATGCCGGAGACCATGAGCGTGGAGCGCAGGAAACTGATCGCCGCTTACGGCGCACAGATCGTTCTTACGCCTGGCAGCGAGGGCATGAGCGGCGCAGTGCGCCGCGCGGAGGAGCTGCAAGCCGAGATCCCGGGCAGCTGGATCGCAAGCCAGTTTGACAACCCCGCAAATCCCGCCGCACATGAAAATACGACCGGGCCGGAGCTGTGGCGCGACACAGACGGACAGATCGACGCGTTTGTGGCGGGTGTTGGAACCGGCGGAACGCTGAGCGGCACGGCAAGGCATCTCAAAAAACAGAACCCGTCGATTGAGATCGTGGCCGTCGAGCCTGCGACCTCCCCGCTGCTCAGCTGCGGGTATGCCGGAAAGCACGACTTGCAGGGCATCGGTGCAAACTTCATTCCGAAAAACCTCGATCGGAGTCTCATCGACCGCATCATTCCCGTGACGGATGAGGAAGCCTATGCGGCGAGCCGCTTCCTTGCAAAGCGGGAAGGGTTGCTTTGCGGTATTACGTCGGGCGCTGCCGCACATGCGGCGGCCGCGCTGTTGAGAGAACCGGCATATCGGGGAAAGACCGTCGTTGCACTTTTGCCGGATACGGGCGAACGATATCTTTCCACAAAACTGTTCCAGGAATAGGCGCGCAGCACGAACGGTCAACGGAGCGTAGAGCCTGTGGCACGCTTGCCCGCTGCGTTGACACCGTCGCACAGGCGTGCCATTTTCCCTGTTACACGATCGACAAGCCCCGGACGCTTTTCGATCCGAGAGCCGAAACCGTCTGAAGTCCTTCTCGTGCAGGCGAAAAAATGAAGAAATGCCGACGCTTATCGCAAGGCCGTTGAACACTGCATTGCGGGAGCTGCGGGCGGCTTTGGCCGATGTTCTCCTATGTCAAGACCCCTTTCGGCGCGTTCCGTTCTATTCGGTGCACATTGCACCATAGACTTATAGGGACGCGCCGCATATTTTGTCGAGGGGAAAGGGGACGGGAGCGATGGAAACACTGCGCTACGGAAGCAAAGGACCGATGGTAGAGTATTTACAGCTCGCGCTTGAGCGGGCAGGGTACGACCCGGGTAATATCGACGGCATTTTTGGAAAGAGAACACATGCCGCACTGGAGCAGTTTCAGCGTGCAAACGGATTGGCGGCGGATGGGATCGCGGGGCGCCTGACTTGGGCGAAGCTGTTTCCGTATCTAGCAGGATATACGATCCATATCGTGCGCGCGGGTGATACGCTACACGATATCGCAAAAATGCACGACACGACCGTCAACGCCATTGAGACGGCAAATCCCGAGATCGAAGCACAAAATCTTGTGCTGGGCGCGGAACTGGTCGTGCCGCTGGATTTTCCGGTCGTGCCGGTCAACGTGAACTATTCGTATGCGCTTTTGGCGTTGCTCATTGACGGTTTGACGGCACGCTATCCGTTTTTGCGGGAGGGACAGATCGGAACGAGCGTTATGGGAAAACCGATCTACAGCATCGCCATCGGACAGGGCGAAAAACAGGTAAGCTACAATGCCTCGCATCACGCGAACGAGTGGATCACGACGCCCGTGCTTATGCAGTATTTGGAACGGTATGCAAGCGCCTATGTGAACAGCGGCAGCATCGCGGGAACGCCTGCCCGCACCCTGTACCAAGGGGCGACGCTGTATCTTGTTCCCATGGTAAACCCTGACGGCGTCGACCTTGTGACCGGCGCGCTGAAACCTGACGACAGCTACTACAGGCAAGCGGCCGCCTTTTCCGAGTATTATCCGGACATTCCGTTCCCTTCCGGCTGGAAAGCGAACATTTCCGGGGTGGATCTCAACCTCGGGTATCCCGCGGAGTGGGAACGCGCACGCAGCATCAAATTTGCAGAGGGATTCACGCGCCCGGGCCCGCGGGACTACGTCGGGACTGCCCCGCTCGCAGAACCGGAGAATCGAGCCATGGCACGCTTTACGGAGCTGCACGATTTCCGACTCACGCTGTCGTATCATACGCAGGGGCGGACGATCTACTGGAAATTTGCCGATTATGAGCCGGAGAACAGCAGAGCCATTGCGGAGGCGTTTTCGAAAGCTTCCGGGTACCTCGTGGAAGAAACGCCATATCGGTCGGGGTTTGCGGGTTATAAGGACTGGTTCATCCAAAGCTACGACCTGCCGGGCTATACCATCGAGGCGGGACAGGGTCAGAACCCGCTGCCGCTTTCGCAGTTTGCGGACATCTATCGGGAAAACGAGGGGATTCTGACATTGGGGATGGTGTTAGCCCCGAATTGATGGTATACTAATCGCATGGGAAAGACAGAGAAAAAATCGTTTGTGAAAGGAGCTGCGATCCTTGGGATCGCAGGACTCCTCTGCAAGATCATCGGCGCGCTCTTTCGCATACCGCTGCGCAACCTGATGGGAGTTGCGGGCATGACCTACTATTCTACGGTCTACCCGTATTACTCTTGGCTTCTGGTCGTGTCCTCATCCGGCCTGCCGACCGCAATCTCAAAGCTCGTTTCGGAGCGGGTCACGCTGGGCGACTATGCAGGTGCGAAAAGAGTATTCCGAAAGTCGCTGCTGCTCCTCACAGTGATCGGCCTTGTCACGACTGCGCTCATGTTTTTCGGCGCGGATGCGCTCGCGCAGGTGACGAATTGTCCGGGAGCGGAGAAATCGTTTCGTGCATTGGCTCCGGCACTGTTCTTTGTGTCGGTGATGTGCGCGTACCGCGGTTATTTGCAGGGGCTGCAGCAAATGACCGGCACGGCGATGTCACAGCTGACGGAGCAGGCCGGAAAACTCATTATCAGTCTGCTGCTTGTGAGGATCCTCTTGCCGAGGGGCTATGATGTCGCCGCCATGGGCGCGCTGCTCGGCATTACGGCGTCCGAGATCCTGGCACTTATCGTTATTTTTCTGTTTTATCTTCTGCATCAGAAGACCGATCCCGGGTTTCGCTCCGCGAAGGATCTCGTGGAAGAACGCGGGAACGATCATACCATTCGCGATATCCTTGTGATCGCGATTCCGGTGACGATCGGCGCATCCATCATGCCGCTCACCGGGATCGTGGATACACTGCTCATCAAGAACATCATGCTGTCCACGGGGTTTTCGCGGGAATATGCGGACATGTGCTTTGCGGTGTTCCGTACCGATGTTTCGACGATCATCAATATGCCCGCCGTGCTGACGGTCGCGCTTGCCATGAGCCTTGTCCCTGCGATTTCAGCAGCCTGCACGAGAAATGATCGCATCGGCGTGCAGCGCGTCTCACGCATGGGCCTCAAGCTGGCGTTGATCGTCGGCCTGCCCTGCGCGGTCGGACTGTATGTCATCGGCGGGCAGGTCATCGAATTTTTGTTCAAAGTCACGCCGGAGGAGCTGACGATCGGCACTGCGCTCATGAAGAGCTCTGCGGTGGGCATCATTTTTCTGTCGCTCGTACAGACCATGACGGGCTGTCTCCAGGGCTGCGGACGGCCGCTGATCCCGGTGATCAATCTGGGCGCGGGGGCCGTTGTCAAGATCGTTGTGATGGCGGTGCTCATGTTCGATCCCGCATTGAATATTCAGGGCGCGTCCATTTCGACCGTTGCCTGCTATGCGGTAGCGGGAATCCTTGACCTTGTGTATCTGATTCGGCTGACGGGAATGCGGGTGTCAATCTGGGATTGCTTCGGAAAACCCATCGTGGCCTCGCTTGCAATGGGCGGCGCAGTGTATTTTGCCGGCGCATTCCTGAAAAACCACGTCGGCAGTACGGTTGCTACGCTCGGCTCCGTTGCGGTTGGGGTCGTGATTTATGGCGCGCTGGTCATCGCGCTTCGTATGTTCAGCACGGAAGAACTTGCATTTATTCCGGGCGGTGCTCGGCTTCGCGGGCTGCTTGGCAGGAAGGGTGAGCGAGCATGAAAATCACGGTCGTACCGCTTTCCGTTAAGTCCGCCATGACCATGGAAGCATGGTCGCACATCCAAACCGCCGACAGACTGTATCTTCAAAGCGCACTGCATCCTTTTGCGAAAACAATTTCCGCGACGGACTGTACGCCGATCACGATGGACGACCTCTATGAAACGTCCGAAGATTTTGACACGCTTTGGCGCTCGGTCGCAGAACGCCTGCTTGCGGCGGGCGGCGATTGCGTGTACGCCGCGACAGGAGAGACGGGGTCGCTTCTTGCCGTGCTTGG
>HF985514.1:100834-101113 GCA_000432015.1 Clostridium sp. CAG:1024
CGATGGCGCAGCAGATAGACGTCCAAATCGAGGTGCTGCCCGGCGTTTCGATGGCCGGCGCTGCCTTTCCTGAGGAGCAAATCGCAGCGAGCTTTCCAGCTGAGTTTTTGCCCGCTGCGCTGCATGTTGCGGAACCGCTTGCAGTCACGGAGATCGACTCTGCACTGCGCGCGGGCGAAGTCAAATTGAAACTTATGGACTTTTGGCCGGACGACTGGCGCGTTCGTCTTGCATACCCGGGCAAAAACGGCGGTTACGCTGCGAAGGAGCTGCCGCTCT
>HF985514.1:101121-107207 GCA_000432015.1 Clostridium sp. CAG:1024
GAAGGGCCTGCCGCTCTGCGAGATCGACCGGCAAAAGCACTACGACGCGGCGACCGTGCTGTATGTTCCCGCTGCGCCTTTTGATGCGTTGACACGGTATGGTTTTCCGGAATTGTGCGCCGTTTTGGAGCGCCTGCGCGCGCCCGGCGGCTGCCCGTGGGATCGCGAACAGACGCATGAAAGTCTGCGACAGTCGCTGCTTGAAGAATGCTATGAGGTGATCGATGCGATCGATCGTGAGGATGACGAAGCGCTCGTCGAAGAATTGGGCGACGT
This sequence comes from Clostridium sp. CAG:1024, assembly GCA_000432015.1. Classification (GTDB taxonomy): domain Bacteria; phylum Bacillota; class Clostridia; order Christensenellales; family CAG-138; genus CAG-1024. The sequence continues at coordinate 101,398 of HF985514.1, forward strand.
TCTCATGCAGGTCGTGTTCCATGCTGCGATCGGCGCGAGCCAGGGAAGATTCGACATGCGCGATGTGACCACCGGGATCGTGGAGAAACTCGTATATCGGCATCCGCATGTGTTTGGAACCGTTCACGCAGATACTTCTGAAGAGGTTCTGCGCAATTGGGAAAAACTCAAGCAGAAAGAAAAACACCAGCAAACGCAGACCGACGCCATGCAGAGTGTTCCCCGGTGCTTTCCGGCGCTCATGCGCAGCCGTAAGGTGCAGAAAAAAGCGGCGGCCGTCGGATTCGACTGGCCGAGCGCAGAAGAGGCCTTTCCGAAGATCCAGGAGGAAACGGAAGAATTGCGGGAAGCCATGCAGACCGGTGCGGGCATGGACGAGGAAATGGGCGATCTGCTGTTCGCCGTTGTCAATGTCGCAAGGCTGCTGCATCAAGACCCGGAATTCCTGCTTGCCGCCGCAACGGACAAGTTTATCGACCGGTTTTCCCGCATGGAAAAGCTTGCCGCCTCCCGTGGGCAAAAGCTGGAAGACATGCCCCTTTCCGAGCAGGACACGCTTTGGAATGAGATAAAAAATCACCGAAGTTAGGGAAAAAGTTCATAATTGGGTATTGCATTGCGGTGCCCGCGCTGTTACAATAGACCACGGCATAAAAAATTACGGAGGAGAGATTACATGAATAAAACTGATCTGATCGCAGCCGTCGCAGAAAAGAGCGCGCTGTCCAAGAAAGATGCTGAGAAAGCCGTCAATGCTTTCGTTACCACCATCGAAGAGACCCTCAAGAACGACGAGAAAGTTCAGATCGTTGGCTTCGGCGTCTTTGAAGCAAAGACCCGTCCCGCGCGCAAGGGTCACAACCCCATGACCGGCAAAGAGATCGATATCCCCGCTTCCAAGGCCCCCACGTTCAAGGCCGGCAAAGCGTTCAAGGATGCGCTCAACTAAGGTAGAGCACGATTACGCATTAAACCCGCAGAGGCGTTCCCCTGCGGGTTTTATATGTTTTGGAAAATCGCCGGCAATCGCAGTGCGGTCAAGGTATGCGGGCTTTTCAGAACGGAAAGGCTATGCTATAATGAGAATAACGAGAGGACAATTCAGTTCAACATAGGAACGCTGGAGGGAAATAGCATGAAAAGCGTAACGGTGGATGCAAGGGGAGAACAGTGCCCGCTGCCGGTGGTGCGCACGCTCCGAACGATCGCGGAACTGAAGGAGCCCTGCAGGGTCGAAGTGCATGTGGACAATGCGGCCGCAGTACAGAACCTGCTGCGCATGGCTGCGGGACGCGGTTTGTCTGCGGTCGAACGCACGGAGTGCGAGGGACATTATGTCGTGACCGTTTTGAGCGGCGAACCGGCCGCGGCAGAAGCGAAAACAGCGGGGAAGACGCCCGATGTGGGCGCACGGTCGGGCGGAACGGTCGTCGCGATCGGCGCGGATCACATGGGCGAAGGCGACGAAGCTCTCGGCAAGACGCTTATGAAGGGATTCCTTTTTGCGCTGTCCCGGCAGGAACAGCTGCCGCGGTCAATTCTGTTTTACAACGGCGGAGCATGCTTGACCACGGATGGATCGGCTGCGTTGGAAGACCTGAAGGGCATGGAGGCGCAGGGCGTCGAGATCCTGACCTGCGGAACATGCTTGAACTACTACGGGCTGACGGATAAGTTGGCCGTGGGCGCGGTTACCAACATGTATGATATTGTTGAGAAACTTGACAGCGCCGCGCACATCATCAAACCATGATCTATCTGGATAATGCGGCGACGACGCTGAAAAAACCGCAGCAGGTGCTCGACGCTGTCATGCAGGCCATGCAGACGCTCGGTAACGGCGCCCGCGGAACACATGAAGAGAGCCTTGCGGCAGCGCGCACGGTGTACGGCGCGCGGGAAAAGCTTGCAGTTCTGTTCGGCGCAGAGCGGGCGGATCATGTAGTGTTTACCGCCAATGCGACGGAAGCGCTCAATATTGCGATCCATTGCGCCATTCCCACCGGCAGCCATGTCATCTCGACCGATCGCGAGCATAACTCCGTCTTGCGACCGCTATACCGCAGGGAGGCCGCAGGCGAGATCACGCTGGATTTTGTGCCTGCGGACAGGAACGGACAGATCGACTATGGAGATTTTTCGCGGTTGATTCGCGAGGATACCCGTGCGATCGTCTGCACACATGCCTCTAATCTGACCGGAGATGTGACGGATCTTGCGCGTGTCGGCGCCATTGCCGGGGAGCACGGCGTGCTGCTGATTGTTGATGCATCACAAACGGCGGGGGCGTTTCCGATCGACATGCAGACGCTCGGTATCGACATCCTCTGCTTTACCGGTCACAAGGCGCTGCTTGGCCCACAGGGAACGGGCGGACTGTGCATTCGCGGCGATTTGCCCTTACAGCCGTGGAAAACGGGTGGAACGGGCGTGCAGACCTACAGCAGGACGCAGCCTTCGCAGCTGCCGACGCTGCTTGAAGCCGGGACGCTCAACGGCCACGGTATCGCTGGGCTCTCCGCCGCAGTAGACTATTTAAATTCGGTTGGACTTTCCGCGATCCGAGTGCATGAGGATGCGCTCACCCAGCGGTTCTATGAGGGTGTGTCTGCGATCCCGGGGGTGCGGGTATATGGGGATTTCACTGCGGCACAGCATGCGCCGATCGTTACGCTGAATATCCGGGATTGCGACTCCGGAGAGGTGGCGGATGCGCTGTCGGAGCGATTCGGCATTGCGACACGGTCCGGCGCACATTGCGCACCGCGGCTGCATGAAGCGCTCGGAACGCGGGAGCAGGGGGCGGTGCGATTCAGTTTTTCCTGCTTCACAACGGAGGCGGAGATTGATGCAGCAATCGAAGCGGTACGAACGATTGCTTGGGAGGAACAATGAAGACGAAAATGCCGAAGGTGGTGTTCACCTTCCATACGACGGCGGCGGCCATGGCGATGGAAAAACGCTGCCGCCAAGCAGGAGCGCCGGGACGGTTGCTCCCGACGCCGCGAGAAGTGAGCGCAGACTGCGGCATGTGTTGGTGTGCGCCGGTCACGGAGCGCGAGACGGTTGCGCACATTGCGGAACAGAATGCCATCGAGATCGAGGGCGTCTACGAGTTGATGCTCTAAATTTTATGCCGAATCCGTGAGAACAGACAATTCTTGATGCGTTGTCTGTTTTTTTCTTGACAAACTGTAACAACTGTATATACTGTTCATATACAGTATTGGAGGAACGACATGCAGATCGTCATTGACAATCGCTCGGGTGATCCGATCTATGACCAGATCACGCGGCAGATCAAAGCGCAGATCATCGGCGGTACGCTTTTGCCTGACGAGGCACTGCCGTCGATACGGAACTTGGCAAAGGATCTGCGCATCAGTGTGGTCACGACAAAGCGCGCCTACGATGAACTCGAACGTGAAGGCTTCCTTTACACAGTGGCGGGCAAGGGGTGCTTTGTTGCGCAAAAAAACCTGGAGCTTGTCAGGGAGGAGCACCTGAGAAAGATCGAGACGCATTTGTCGGAGGCGCTGCGCATTGCCGCGCAGGCCGGGATCGACAAGAATGAGGTCGCATCTATGCTGCGGCTTCTCGCGGAGGAGGATGAATAATGGAAGAGAATGCACTGGAGATCCGGGAACTGCAAAAGTCCTTTGGAGAATATCGGCTTGGACCTTTGAATCTAACGCTGCCCAACGGCTGCATCATGGGTCTGATCGGCGAAAACGGCGCAGGAAAGAGCACGACCATGCGCCTGATTCTCGGCATGATCAAAAAGGATGCGGGGTCGATCCGTGTGCTTGGACAGGATGTGGACGCGCCGGGATTTTCTCGCGTGCGGGAGGACATCGGCGTTGTGCTGGATGAGGTCGGAATGCCGCAGGGCCTGAATGCGGTGCAGATCGGCCGTGTGCTGCGGGATATTTACAGACAATGGGACGCCGCCGCATATGCAAACTATCTTGATATGCTGACGATTCCGAAAAAACAGGCGTTTTGTAAACTGTCGCGCGGAACCAAAATGAAGCTCGGCATCGCGGCGGCACTTTCGCACAGGCCGAAGCTTCTGCTGCTCGACGAGGCGACGGGAGGATTGGATCCGGTCGTTCGCGATGAGGTCGTCGAAGTGTTTTCCGACTTTACGCGCGATCCAAACCATGCCGTGCTGATCTCCTCGCACATTGTGAGCGATTTGGAAAAGCTGTCGGATTATATCGCGTTTTTGCATGAAGGAAAGCTCCTGCTGACGGAAGAGAAGGACGTGTTGACGTCACAGTACGGTGTACTGCATTGCGCTCTTTCCGATGCACAGTCGATCGACCCCACGGCGATCCTCGGAAAACACGTCACGCCCTACGGCGCGGAGTTGATGGTCAAAAGGGACTGCGTACCGGCAGGTATGCAGTTGTCTCCGGTCACGATCGAAGAGCTGTTTCTCTGTATGGTAAAAGGGGGTAGAAGCGCATGAAAGGGCTGCTGAGAAAAGAGCTATATACGGTCTGGGCGTATTACAAGGTCTTTGTGGTTGTCGTGATCGCATTCATCTGTATCGGACCGTGCAATCGGGGGTCGTTGTTTCTGATGTATTATCCCATGCTGTTCGTCGGAATGATCCCGATGTCGCTGCTCGCATATGACGAGAACAGTAAATGGCTCGCATACAGCGCAGCGCTCCCGTGTACGCGCCGGCAGATCGTTTCTGCAAAATACCTGCTTCTCCTGATCCTTGTCGCCGCGGTAACGCTGTTGACCGTGATCGCACAGAGCGCATATGCCGCCCTGCATATCGATGCGGTGCGGTTGAGTCCGAGTCTGTTGTGTACGATCCTTGCGCTTGGACTGCTTGCGCCATCCCTTGTTTTGCCGATCGAGTTCAAATTCGGCGTGGAAAAGGGGCGGCTCGTATATTATGCCGTTATGATCGCGGCGTCCGTACTTGCCGCAGTTTTCGGAAACAGCACGGAGTCGGTGAATCAGGTGCAGATACTGCCGCTTCCCGTTGCAGCATGGACGCTGCCGCTTGCGGCAGGCGTGCTACTCGGCGTGTCATGGCTGCTGTCCGTGCATTTCTATGAAACGCGCGAGCTGTAATGAAAACGGAATCGAATCGATCCCGCCGGGGACGGAGACAGAACTCCGTCCCCTTTGTGTTGCCCCGCAAAGCCTGTTGCTGACGAAAAAGATGTGGTAAAAAAGGGTGGAACCGACAGGGAAGGACAGGGTGCTGCCGATGTATCTAGCAGATCTGCACATTCATTCAAAATACGCCATGGCTACGAGCCGTAACGCCGATGCGCCGCATCTCGACGCATGGGCGCGGCGGAAGGGGATCCGGCTCGTCGGAACGGGCGATCTTACACATCCCGGCTGGCGGCAGGAACTGCACGAACTGCTTGAACCTGCCGAAGAAGGATTCTACACGCTGAAGGATGCTGCACGGCTTGCAGCGCCGGCCGCCTGCGGCGAGGATAAAACGCGTTTTGTGCTTTCCGGCGAGATCAGCTCTATCTATAAAAAGAACGGTAAAACGAGAAAAGTGCATAATGTGATCCTGCTGCCGAGCCTCGCTGCGGCTGATGCGCTTTCGCTGCGCCTTGAGCGGATCGGTAATATCCATTCCGACGGCAGACCGATTCTCGGCCTGGACAGCCGGGATCTGCTTGAGATTCTGCTGGAGACCTGCCCGGACGGCATGTTGATCCCGGCGCATATCTGGACGCCGCATTTTGCCCTGTTCGGTGCGTTTTCGGGCTTTGATACGATCGAGGAGTGCTTTGAGGATCTGACGGGGCATATCCATGCGC
>HF985514.1:107261-123258 GCA_000432015.1 Clostridium sp. CAG:1024
CATGAATTGGCAGATATCCGCGCTCGACCGTTTTACGCTCGTGTCCAATTCGGATGCGCATTCACCGGAAAAATTGGGGCGCGAGGCCAATCTCATCGACGCGGTGCTCAGCTATCCGGCGCTTCGCCATGCGATCGAGACGGGCAGCGGCTTTGCGGGAACGCTGGAATTTTTCCCGGAAGAGGGAAAGTATCATTTGGACGGACATCGCAACTGCGGCGTGCGCCTGACGCCCGCGGAGGCCGAGCGGCTCGGAGGGCTCTGCCCCGTGTGCGGAAAGAGGCTGACGGTCGGCGTACAGCATCGCGTGTTCGAACTGGCTGACAGGCCGGAGGGAACGCGCCCTGCGGGCGCCAAGCCGTTCGAGAGCATCGTGCCGCTGCCCGAAGTGATTGCGGCGGCACTCGGCACGTCGACCGCAAGCAAGGCGGTGCGGCAGAGCTTTGAAGCCCTTTTGGATGCGATCGGACCGGAGTTCCGGGTTTTGCGTGAAGTGCCGCGGGAGGCCATCGAACATGTGGCGGGTCCGCTTGTTGCAGAGGGCGTGATGCGGCTTCGCGAGGGGCGCGTAGAGCGCGTCGCGGGGTATGACGGAGAGTTTGGCCGCGTGATCCTGTTCGACGACGCGGAGCGCGAAGAGCTTCGCGGGCAGACGGCGCTGTTTGGAATGCCGAAAGCCGTGCGCAAGGGCCAGAGGGAGCCCATACCGCAAAAGCCACAGAAATCCGAAGAGAAAACCGCGACAGATACAAAGAACGCCGCCGAGGTGCCGAAGGAAACACTCAATGCCGAGCAGTATGCAGCGGTGACAAGCACTGCGCGTGCGCTCGCGGTGATCGCTGGCCCAGGCACAGGCAAAACGAAAACGCTGGTCGCGCGCACGGCATATCTTTTGGAGACGCGCGGCGTGCCGGCAGAGCGGATCACTGCCGTGACCTTTACCAATCAGGCGGCAGCCGAGATGCGGGCAAGACTGGAAGCACGGCTCGGAGGCCCGAGTGCGATTGCAGGCATGACCATCGGTACGTTCCATGCCATATGCAAATCGCTTTTGCCTGCAAAGCCGCTCATTGGAGATAGCGAGCGGATAGCGCTGCTGCGAGAGCTTGGCGCGGAAAATCCGCGTGAAGCGGCGGAGGCGATCTCTCGGGAGAAGTGTGGGATGCAGACGGGCGAGCACCCCGCAGCATTCTATGCGGCCTATCAGGCACGGCTGCAAGAGCTTGGCGTGCGCGATCTGGACGATTTGCTGCTTGATGCGCTGGACGCGCAGGCCGCGCCCGATGCGCGGTTCACGCATCTGCTCGTCGATGAATATCAGGACATCAATGCCGTGCAGAGGAAACTCGTGCAGCGTTGGAGCGCAAAGGGGGAGAGCCTGTTTGTCATTGGGGATCCGGATCAGTCGATCTATGGATTCCGCGGCGCGAGCGCTGCTTGCTTCGACGAACTGCGGGAGGAGATCCCTGCGCTCGAAACGGTCACCCTTTCTGTCAATTACCGTTCAACACCGGAGATCCTTTCTGCGGCGACTGCTGTGATAGCAAAGAATCCCGGCGGCGAAAGAAGTTTGCAGGCGTATGCGCCGAGCGGCTCGCACGTCCGCATCGTTGAGGCAGAAAGCCCCTTTGCGGAGGGGGTATTCATTGCCAAGGAACTCGCGGCGATGACGGGCGGTCTGGATATGCAGTCCGCGAGAAACGCCCGCAGGGACGGCGGACAGATCCTTGCGTTTTCTGATGTCGCCGTGCTCGCGCGCACCCATCGCCAGTTGTCGGAGATTGAACGCTGCCTGCGGCACGATGATATTCCGTGCATCGTTGCGGGAAGAGAAGAAGCACTTTCCTCCGACGCCGTGCAGGGAGCGTTGGCGTTCTTTCGCTTTGTGCGAAACCCCGCAGATACTGCGGCACTCGATACGGCGCTGCGGCTCGGGTTCGGGTGCGATACAGCATGTATGCGAGGCGTTCTGCAAGCGGCCCGCCATGACGCGGAAGCGCCGGATGCGCTTTCGAAATCGGGCGTGCCGCAAGAGTTTCTCGCTGCTTTTGAGGAGTGCAAGCCGCTGTTGGACAAGGAGAGACCGGAACGGCTCGTTGCACGCTATGCGGCCCAGCGCGGTGAGGGGGAAGCGCTGCTGCCGCTTTCCGAACGCGCGGTATTTTTCTCCCGGATGCCTGACTTTCTCGATGCGCTGTTGCTCGGCGAAGAAGCGGACATTCGGAGAGCCGCGTGCAGGCAATACACATCCGGCGCGGTACGGCTTATGACGCTGCACGGCGCAAAAGGCCTGGAGTTTCCGGTCGTATTCCTTGCAGGCCTTGCCGAGGGGCGAATGCCGCTCACCCGAGTCGATGGAGGCGTGGACTTGGAGGAGGAGCGGCGGCTATTCTTTGTGGGACTGACGCGGGCGCGGGAAGAGCTGATCCTGACCTGTCCGGGAATCGTCTCGCCGTTTGTTAAGGAACTGCCAAAGCCTGTTTGGGACGGCAGGGAACGCGCAAGGGCGTATATGCCGGAAACGAAGCAAATGCGGCTGTTTTGATGACACGTTGAAAGGAGGAACTTTATATGGTACCCCAAATGCTCGACCTGCCAGAGGGCAGAAAAGTTTCTAAAAGCGCGCGGGCTGGAGTTCACCGCACGGGATGTGAAGATGCAGCCGCCGACCGCAAAGGAACTTTCCGCATGGCAGAAACAAAGCGGACTGCCGCTCAAGCGCTATTTTAACACGAGCGGATTGCAGTATCGGGCGCTCGGCCTGAAGGAACGTCTGCCGGAAATGACGGAGCGGGAGCAGCTGGAGCTCCTTGCAGCGGATGGGATGCTCGTTAAACGGCCGATTCTTGTCACGGATACGGCGGTGCTCGTTGGCTTTCGCGAAACGGAATGGGAGGGAATGCTGTGATCCTATATTTTTCGGGTACAGGCAATTCGCGCTATGCTGCGGAGACGCTCGCACATCTGACCGATGATATAGCCGTGAACATGACGAGCTTGTGGCCTGCGGACGGTCCGACTGCCATGCACATCGGGAACAATGAGACGCTTGGCGTCGTGTTTCCCGTGTATGCATGGGCCGCTCCGATGATCGTTTCCGAGACCTTGGCGCGTATTGCAGTGGAACCGGGCGCGTATATTTACGCGGTCTGTACTTGCGGCGACGATGCAGGCTGCGCGATAGAGAAGCTGCAGCGACAGACCCCCCTGTGCGCGGCATGGTCGCTGCAAATGCCGAACAACTATCTTCCCATGTACGATGTGGACGACCCTGCGCTTATGAAGCGGAAGCTCACGGAAGCAAAGCCGCGCCTTGCAGCGATCGCCGAGCAGATCAGAGGAAAGCGTCATGTATTCGACGTCAGAAAATCCGCCGGAGCCTTGTTCAAGACATGGGTCATCCATCCGTTATTTGAACGGTTCGCCATGTCTACAAAGCCGTTCTATGCAGAGGACAGCTGCACACATTGCGGCCTGTGTGAGAAAAACTGCCCCGCACATGCCATTCAAATGGAGAACGGCAAGCCGCGTTGGAAAAAGACGCGCTGTATACAGTGTCAGAGCTGCATAAACCGTTGTCCCGTGCGAGCGATCCAGTATGGCGAGGCGACAAAGTCACGCGGACGCTATGTATTCCCGAAAGAGGGAATAGACTGAAGGGTTTGAATGTAGGGACGCTTAAAAACAGATCCCCCGCCGGCATAAGTCCATGCAGGGGATCTTCGTTTGATTCAAGCGAAACGGCGGAAACGGCGATTCAGCCCTCGTGCAGCGCTGCGCCGATGAAGTGCGTGAACAGCGGGTGCGGTTTGTTCGGCCGGCTTTTGAATTCCGGATGAAACTGTACCGCAACGAAGAAGGGATGGTTCGACAGCTCGATCGTTTCCACGATCCGTTCGTCCGGGGACGTTCCGGAGATCACAAGCCCGGCTTTTTCCAAGACGGAGCGAAACTCGTTGTTGAATTCATAGCGATGGCGGTGCCGCTCGTGGATCAGTGCTTCACCGTAGCAAGCGGACAGTTTTGTACCCGGCCGAACGGCGCAGGGATAGCTGCCGAGGCGCAGCGTGCCGCCCTTTTCGCGCGCATCCGACTGATCCTGCATGAAGTCGATGACTTTGTAAGGACTCTCCGCATCAAATTCGCCGGAGTTTGCGCCGTTCAAGCCGGCGACATGACGCGCAAACTCGATAACGACGATCTGCATTCCGAGACAGAGGCCAAGGTAAGGCTTGTTATGCGTGCGGGCATACTCCGCAGCAAGGATCATGCCCTCGATGCCGCGGTCGCCGAAGCCGCCGGGCACGATGATCGCATCTGCGGGCGCAAGCAGGTCGCAGACGGTCTCAGGCGTTACGCGTTCAGAATCGATCCAATCGATGTCAACATAAGCATGGTGGGCAAAGCCCGCATGGTGCAGCGCTTCGACGACGGACAGGTAGGCGTCGTGCAGCTTGACATATTTGCCGACAAGCGCGACATGCACATGCCGATCCCGCGCATGGACACGCGAAAGCATGTCGTTCCACTCCGAAAGATCGGGACGCGGGACATCGAGATGCAGTTCACGGCAGACAATGTCGGAGAGATGCTCGTTTTCCAGCATGATCGGCGCTTCATAGAGCACGGGAACGGTCATATTCTCGATCACACAGTCGGGCTTGACATTACAAAAGAGCGCGATCTTGCGGCGGATGCTCTCGTCCACAGGTTCGTCAACGCGCATCACGATGATGTCCGGTGCAATGCCCGTGGATTGCAGCTCTTTGACGGAGTGTTGGGTGGGCTTGGACTTGTGTTCGCCGCTTGAAGCAATGTACGGCACGAGCGTGACGTGGATGTAGAGGCTGTTGTCGCTGCCGACCTCGTGGCCGACCTGGCGGATCGCTTCCAGGAACGGCTGGCTTTCAATGTCGCCAATGGTGCCGCCGATCTCCGTAATGACGACGTCCGCATCGCTTGTTTTACCCACCTTATAGATAAAATCCTTGATCTCGTTGGTCACATGCGGGATGATCTGCACGGTCTGTCCAAGGTATTCGCCGCGGCGTTCCTTCTGCAAAACGTTCCAGAATACCTTGCCGGTGGTCAGGTTGGAATACCGATTCAGATCCTCGTCGATGAAACGCTCATAGTGGCCGAGGTCGAGATCGGTCTCCGCACCGTCCTCCGTGACATAGACCTCGCCGTGCTGATAGGGACTCATTGTGCCGGGGTCGACATTGATGTAGGGATCGAGCTTCTGTGCGGCGACTTTGAGGCCGCGGCACTTCAAAAGCCTGCCGAGCGAGGCCGCCGTGATGCCCTTGCCAAGGCCGGAAACCACGCCGCCGGTCACAAAAATGTATTTTGTCATTCTGCGTTTTCCTCCGCTTTCCAATTTACAATGCAAAAACCCAACAGCGGGCTCCAGTTTCGGAGTCTTCCGCTTCAATCGTCATTCCACCGTGACGCTTTTGGCGAGATTGCGCGGCCGGTCGACGGAACATCCTTTCTGGACCGCCATATAGTACGCGATAAGCTGCATTGGCAGGATCGCGACAAAGGGCGTCAGCGTTTCCTCGACTTGCGGAAAGGCCCACTGCTCATCGGAATGCGCTGCGGCTTCCTCGGATTCTCCGTTTGTGACGGCGAGCACATGTGCGCCGCGCACGCGAACCTCTTCCATATTGCTCGATGTTTTCTTGATGAGCGCCGGCTGCGTTGCGAGCGCAACGACGAGCGAGCCTTCCTCAATGAGAGCGATCGTGCCATGCTTCAGTTCGCCCGCGGCATAGGCCTCAGAGTGGATATAGGAGATTTCCTTGAGTTTCAGCGCTGCTTCCATGGAGAGCGCATAATCGATGCCGCGTCCGATAAAGAATACATGCCGCACGGAGAAGGCCTTGGACGCGAAGCATTGGATTTGCTCGCGATGATCAAGGATCTGCTGCATTTTGCCGGGCAGCGCAAACAGCTCGTCGATCCGCTTGTGCACATCCTGTTCGGACATTGTACCGCGTTTTTCTGCAAGATCAAGCGCCGTGAGATACAGCACTGCAAGCTGCGTGAGATAGGACTTTGTTGCCGCAACCGCGATCTCCGGACCTGCATAGGTAAACAGTACCGTCTCCGCATCGCGTGCGATGGTGCTGCCGATCACATTGCAAACGGCGATCGTGCGGCAGTTGCGGGATTTTGCAAGCCGCAGTGCCGCGATGGTGTCTGCGGTCTCGCCCGATTGGCTGATGACCATGAGCGAATCGCCGCTGTGCAGCATGGGATCGCCGTAGCGAAACTCTGACGCGATTTCGACCTGCACGGGAATGCCGGCAAGCCGCTCTACAAACTTTTTTCCGAGCAGCGCCGCATGGAACGCGGTACCGCAGCTCACGATGGTCAATCCTTTGAGCGCAGCCGCTTCCTCGGCATCCCATGGGAACATGTCCGCTTTTAACCGCCCGTCTTTTTTGGAAACATACTGTTCGAGCGTCTTGCGGAAGGCGACGGGCTCCTCGCAGATCTCCTTCATCATATAGTGCTCGAAGTTGCCCTTCTTTGCCGCTTCGACATCCCAGTCCACATGGGTCGACTTTTTTTCAATGGGCTGACCGAATTCATTGTAAAATGCGATCCCGTCCACCCGCAGCAGGGCGATTTGACGATCCTCCATAAAGTATACATCGCGCGTGTGCGGAAGGAGCGCGGGGATATCGGAGGCAACAAAGCTCTCCGCATCGCCATGCCCCACGACCATGGGACTGTCCTTCGAGCAACAGTAGATCGTGTAGGGCTCGTCGCGGAAGAGGATCGCGAGCGCAAAAGAGCCTTCGAGCAGGCGCATCGCAGCAGTCACGGCGGCGAGACAGTCTCCCGTGTATAGGCTGCCAACGAGCTGTGCAACGACCTCGGTATCGGTCTCCGAAACAAATTCGCAGCCCTTTGCGATCAGCATCTGTTTGAGCTTTTGATAGTTTTCGATGATGCCGTTGTGAACGAGCGCGATCTGCTTTGCATCGTCCGTATGCGGGTGCGCGTTGACGTAGGACGGCTCGCCATGCGTGGCCCAGCGCGTGTGGCCAATGCCGCACCGGCCGGGAATGGGGTGCTCTTTCAGCAGCGCTTCCAGATTCGCCAAAGGACCCTGCGCCTTTGCAAGCCGGATCTCCGTTCCGTCGTAGACCGCAACGCCGGCTGAGTCATACCCTCGATACGCGAGCGACTCCAAGCCCGCCAGCAGCTCCGGCACACAGGCCGTTTTTCCGGTGTATCCAACGATGCCGCACATAGGTATCCCCCCAATCAAAACAAAAAGGGGACTCGAAAGTGGGTGCCGACCGCCTCCACTCTCAAGCCCTTAGTTTTTACTACGTTAGAGTACCGATTTTTTTCTCGTTCGTCAAGTGGTATTATATATTTTATTCGTATTTTTTCAGAAATTCATCGCCGTAGCCATAGTGCTCAAACACATAATCAATGTCCTTGTCACCGCGTCCGGACAGATTGACGAGGATGGAACCGGTGTTGTGCGTCTTGGCAAAGCGGATAGCATAGGCAAGTGCATGGGAGCTTTCGATCGCAGGGATGATGCCTTCTTTACGGCAGAGCAGGAAGAAGGCCTCCATTGCCTCGTCATCCGTTACGGTGTCATAGCGGATGCGGCCGCAGTCATGCAGATAGGCATGCTCGGGGCCGGTGGCGGGATAGTCAAGACCGCTGGCAACGGAATAGACCGGCTCCGGCTCGCCCTTGTCGTCCTGGAGAAGATAGCTTTCAAAGCCATGCAGAACGCCCTTTGTACCATAGGTGATGCTCGCGGCATGGTCGCCGATCTTGCTGCTGCGCCCGAGCGGTTCGACGCCGACGATCTCGACCGGATCGGAGAGGAAAGGGATGAAAAGCCCGGCCGCGTTGCTGCCGCCGCCCACGCAGGCGGTGATAACATCCGGAAGATGGCCGGTCATGTCAATGAACTGCTCGCGCGCCTCCTGGCCGACGATCATCTGGAAGTCACGCACCATCTTCGGGAAAGGATGCGGACCAACGGCGGAACCGATGCAGTAGATAGCGGTCTCATATTCCTTGAGATAGGCCTCAAACGCAGCGTCGACTGCCTCTTTTAACGTTTTCAGTCCATGGGAGACGGGGATCACGCGCGCGCCCAGCATCTTCATACGGGTGACGTTCGGCGCCTGCTTTGCAATGTCGACCTCGCCCATGTAGATGTCGCACTCAAGCCCGAAATATGCCGCCGCAGTCGCGAGCGCAACGCCGTGCTGTCCTGCGCCGGTCTCGGCAATGAGCTTCTTTTTGCCCATGTATTGCGCAAGCAGTCCTTCGCCCATGCAGTGGTTCAGCTTGTGCGCGCCGGTATGATTGAGATCCTCGCGCTTGAGGTAGATCTGGCATTTGCCGAGCAGTTTTGAAAGCCGTTCGCAATGGTAGACCGGCGTGGGACGTCCCTGAAATTCCTTCCGGATACGCCGAAGCTCGGAGATGAATTTTGAGCTGTTGCAGATGGTCTCATACGCATCGTCGATCTCCTTGAAAGCAGGCACGAGCTGCGGGGGGAGATATGCGCCGCCATATTCGCCGAAGCGTCCGTTTTCATCCGGAAAATGCTTGAGGTAGTTGTCAAAGTCACGGTAAGAGAGCTGTTTCATTGTTTTTTCTTCCTTTCTGTCGTCGTGCGAAACAAAGAAAAAGTCCTTGTTCCGCGTAATTATGCGGAACAAGGACGATACAAACGCTCTAAATGCGGTTCGATCGCGGTGCCACCTTGTTTCCCGGGAAACCGGGCGCTCAGCGGATGCTAACACATCCCCGCAGGATAACGGCTGCGAGCCGTCGCGAGATACTGGGATAACGCCGTTCCTTCGCGCACTCGATGGTCCATTTGCCGCGCCGTTTCCCGCAAAGCTTTCAGCCAAGGCTTCGCTCTCTTATGGAGGCGTGCTACGGTTTGATCTCCATCTCAATGCTTTCGAGTGGATTATATATGATAAATCCTATGCTGTCAACACTTTTTTGCAAACAGACCCGCCGCACAGGAAACAGCGCGCGAAAGCACTCGCCGCGCCGCGCTCGCAATGTATGCGGCGTTTTCTGAAAGCATTGCTTGAACGCAGGACTACCGCACCTTCGGCTGCCGCGGCTCTCGCGGGCAAAACAGGAACACGGAGATGAGCAGAAGCAGTCCTTCGCCGCAGAGCGCAATGCCGAGAAAGACCATGAGCACACTGGCAGTGCTGAAGGGGTTGATCAGTGCGATAAAGCCGCAGATCAGCGATGCAAGCGAAAAGATCAGAGGAATGTACCAGCGGCGAATGTGCAGCCGGAAAAGCTCTACTGCTGTTTGCAAGCTTCCGAACCCGGAGAAGATGAGCATACAGCCAAGCGTGACAGGGAGAACAAGGATCAGTACCTTCGGAGCGAGCAGTAAAAAGATGCCGATCGCCAAAAGCGACAGACCGATCGAAAGGCCGCCGATGGCAAAGGGGCTGACGCTTTCGTGACGAGCAAAATAGAGAATGGTGCGCAAAAGACCTGCGAGCGCGATCAGACCCGAGATGACATAGACGAGCACCATGCTGGACTCACTCGGACGGATCAGGATCACGACGCCGATGACAAGACAGATCAAGGCGGCGATCAGATTGTACCAGTCGAACCGCTGAAATTTCGGTTTCATGCTTTCCATATAGAAAGAACCCTCCTCTCAATCTTACGTTCATCTTAGCCGTTTCATATTTTGAAGTCAATGGACAGTCGAGAAAAGTTGGGAAAAGGCTTTCGGATGGTTTCTTCATGTCATGAAAAAAACGGACAGTTTGCTTGTGAACCGTCCGTTTTTGCAGTCTGTTCTCCGAACAGGGAATGAAAGACGCACAAGCGCCAAGCATCCGGATTTTGGGCAGTGTTCCGGCGAAAGGGTAAGATGCATTCCGAGAGATACGGACAAGCGGGGAAAAGATGCCGCCTTCCGGTAAAGACGGCCGCTAACGCGCCAGCTTTTTTTCGATCGCTGCGACGCCGTAGTACATAAATGCCGCGAGAATGCAGAGAACGACCACGCTCGCCATCACCAGATCGAGCTTGAACACCTGCCCGCCATACACGATCAGATACCCGAGCCCGGCCTTGGACACAAGATACTCCCCAACGATCACGCCGACCCAGCTCATACCCACGGAGATCTTGAGCGCGGCCATCATGGTCGGCACAGCGGCGGGAAGCACCACAAGCGTAAAGATTTGGAGCTTGGAAGCGCCGAGCGTTTTCATGAGCAGCTGCTTTTCTCCTGTAATGTCGAGAAAACCCGTCAGCACGGTGACGATCGTGACCACAAGCGAGATCAATACGGCCATCACAATAATGGAGCCGATCCCCGCGCCGATCCAAACGATCAGGATCGGACCGAGCGCGATCTTCGGCAATGCGTTCAGGACGACAAGATAGGGGTCAAGGATCTTACAGAGCGTTGGGCTCCACCATAGCAGCGCGGCGATCAAAACGCCGGCGAGCGTGCCG
Source organism: Clostridium sp. CAG:1024 (assembly GCA_000432015.1). Classification (GTDB taxonomy): domain Bacteria; phylum Bacillota; class Clostridia; order Christensenellales; family CAG-138; genus CAG-1024. The sequence continues at coordinate 117,771 of HF985514.1, forward strand.
AGCAGAAAACCCGCGACGGTTTCAAACAGCGTCGTACCGATGTGGAGCAGCAGCTCCCCTCCGGCCAGCAAACGTCCGATCGTAGCGGCAACGCGCGAAGGGCTGCTGGTGATGAATGGGTCAATCCAGGATAGTCTTGCGGCGAGCTCCCAGAGAAAAAGTATAGCAATGAGAATGACATACCGCATGAGCACGATATATCGCGCATGACGCTTTTCGGCAGCAAGGTATGCGCGGCGCTCTGCGGAGAGGCCATTCATATCATACGACATGATGTTCCAACTCCTTCCAGATGGTTTCAAACAGATGCGAGAACTCCGGCGCGCCCCGGCGTTTGGAGGGCGGACCGTCAACGGACAGAGCGACGGTGTGCTCCGCTTTCAAATGCGCGGGACGATCGGAAAAGACGAGGATACGATCCGACATGGAGATCGCTTCCGAGATGTCGTGCGTGACAAGAATGGCCGTTTTATGCTCCGTGCGAATGATATCGTAGATCTCGTCTGAGGCACGCAGCCGCGTCTGATAGTCGAGCGCGGAGAACGGCTCATCAAGCAGCAGGAGCTTGGGGTCGAAGGCGAGCGTTCGGATCAGCGCGACTTTTTGCCGCATGCCGCCGGACAGCTGCCGCGGGAAATGCTTGGAGAACGCGGCAAGACCGTAAGTCTCAAGGAGCCGCATTGCATGCGCCCGGCGTTCCGGCGTCAGGATACGTTTGACCTCGAGCGAGAGCAGCACATTTTCCTCAACCGTGCGCCAGTCAAGCAGATGATCGCGCTGCAGCATATAGCCGACTTGCGTACGGTCGCCGGGCTTTTGACCGAGCAGACGCACAGAGCCGCTGGATGGCTCGAGCAGCCCCATGAGCATGGACAGCACCGTTGTTTTGCCGCAGCCGGAAGGCCCGACGATGGACACAAATTCGCCCTCCTGTACGGAAAAGCTGAGATCGTTTACCGCGAGCGTTTCCGCGCTCTGCTCCTGATATGCTAAACGAACCCCGGAGAGTTCAGCAATCGGTTCTTTCATGCAAAAAACCTCCGTCTTGCGAAAGTGATGATGCCGCCGCGGGAGAGCGGTGTCGGAGCGCCCGGCATAGTCGCCGTATCTGCAGCAGCGCAGGACGAGCCGTTCTCCGATGCGATGGTATCCCATACTATGACAAAATCTGTCACGGCGTGTGAACTTACGGCATAGAAATGAAAGCAGAAGGAGGAGAAGAACATGGATTGCGATCGATGCGGGAAACCGAATTGCTGCCGCGGCTGGTGGCGGATCCCGAGAAAGAGAAAACGCCTGTGCGGCGCGTGTTGCATCGCGGCAGGCGTTCTCGTGTTGTTCTGTTTTTTACCGGAGTGGATGCTTGCACTCGGCGCAGCGCTGATCTTGATCGTGATCGGCGTATGCTGCTGCTCGGGCGTCAGATGAGAGACGGAAGCGTATGAAGAAGCGTATCAAACGGACACACCAGGCGCGTCACGGCAGGATGATGATAAAACACGCAAAAACCGTCGCTTCCGTCAAAGGGAGCCGCGGTCTCGGACCATACGAGGATGCGGCGACTGCGCCCATCGGCAAGCGAGAGCCCAAGCTCTGTATGCGTGCCGCGTCCGCCGGGCAGAAGGATAAGAACGAGGTCCGCTTCAGAGATCGCGGACACCTCTGCTGCGGCAACTTCGGACTTGCGCTTCGATGGCTCCGCGGCAACGCTTCCGTGCGTCGTCCAGTCATAAGTGCGCGCATGCCCCAAAGCGCTGAGCACGGCTGCGGCACGACTGACACGTTCGGTATTTGCTACGCCGCTTGCAACATAGAAGGTCAAGCGTTTTCGTCCTCCTGCTTTTTGAGATCCGCAGCGCGCAGGCCGGGGCCAGGATCGCCCTCCGTCCAGTGCTTGCGGCAGAGACCGATGTACTTGTCGCCGGCGCCCAAAACGACCTGTTCGCCCTGCTTCGTGATGCCGCCCTTTCCGTCAAAACGAGCATTGTGCGTTGCCTTTTTGCCGCACCAGCAGATGGTCTTGACCTCTTCGATGGTGTCTGCATAAGCAAGCAGCCAATGACTGCCCGGGAAAAAATTTCCCTGGAAATCCGTCCGTAGGCCGTAGCAGATGACGGGCGTCCGATAGTCGTCGACGATTTTGACAAGCAGCTCTACCTGCTCCTTTGTAAGAAACTGCGCCTCATCGACGATGAGACAGGCATATTCCTGACGGCGGACGGCCTCCAGATCGAGATCGTCGAACAGTGTGCATTCGGCCTGAAGGCCGGAACGCGACCAGATCGTGAACTTGCCGTCGCGGGTATCGACGGAGGGCTTGAGCAAGAGCGCGTTCTGGCCGCGCTCATGGTAGTTGTACCATACCATGATGGCGTTCGCGGTCTTGCTCGAACCCATCGCGCCGTAGCGGAAATAGAGCTTCGCCATGTTATCTCTGACCCGGGTCGTAGGGGATGCCCTCGGCCTTCGGCGCGCGGGACTTTTTGCTCGTAAAGGCAAGGACAACAAGGGAGATGATGTAGGGCAGCATGTTGTAAACGCCGCTCGGAATATTCAGCACCTTGAGGAACTCGAACCCGAAGTACACGTTGGACAGCGCACGGCAGAAGCCGAACAGCAGCGCAGCCAGCGCGATATTCGTGGGCTTCCACTGGCCGAAGATCATGACGGCGAGGGAGAGGAAGCCGAAACCGGCAACGCCGTACTCAAACCGCCATTCGCTGACGCCGCAGGTGATGTATACGATGCCGCCGAGACCGCCCAGCAGACCGGAGATTAGAACGCCGGCCCAGCGCATCTTGTATACGTTGATGCCTACAGAGGCCGCCGCTTGCGGATGTTCGCCGCAGGACATAAGCCGCAGACCGAATTTGGTCTTATACAGCGTGACATAGGAGACGATGAGCGCGATCACGGCAACGAGCATGAACCAGTTGAATTCAAACTCGCCGAGCTTGACGATGAACGCCTGCTTCGGAAGCGTGTACTGGATGATGGACGAAACGTCGTCGGGGTTTGCGGCGGTATTGATGGCTTTCACAATAACAGTTGCGGCAGCCGTGCCGAGAATGTTCAGCGCCGTACCGACAATGGTCTGATCCGCTTTGCAGTTGATCGCAGAGACAGCCAGCAGACAGGAATAGAGAAGACCTGCGAGCATGCTGACGAGAATAACGAGAACAACGATCAGGAACGCAGGCGTTCCGTCCGGCAGGTAGCGCATGGTCAGCGCGCCGCCCAACGCGCCGATGACCATGATGCCCTCAAGACCGAGGTTGATGACGCCGGAATGCTCGGCAAAACAGCCGCCCAGCGCTACGAGCAGGAGAACAGAGGCAAACAGCAGCGTGTATTGAACGAGAAGGATCATTCGTGATCGCCTCCTTTCAGAGCGTCAGCGGCAGGGGCGGCTTTGGCGGCCGCAGCCTGCAAGCGTTTTTCTTCTCTGCGATCCAGGCAGCTGTTCATGAGGTATTTCAGGAACAGCACGAAGCCGCACAGATAGATGATGATGGCGGAGATCAGATCGGAGATCTGCGAGCAGTACATGGATTTGTCAACATACGCGCCGCCCGCGGTGATGTGCTGGATGAAGAAGGACGCGAAGATGGAGCCGATCGGATTGAGACCGCCAAGGAACGCGGCTGCAATGCCGTTGAACCCCATGTTCGGCACGGACGAGGTGGAGCACTGCCACTGCTCATAGCCGGTGAGGTACAGCATTGCCGCGCCAAGACCCGCAAGCGCGCCGGAGATGGCCAGCGTCAGGATGATGTTGCGCTTTTCTGCCATGCCGCAGTATTTTGCGGCATTCTTATTGCTTCCGGTCGCGCGCAGCTCATAGCCGAAGCGGGTCTTTTCGAGAAGGATCCAAATCAGAATGGCGATGACGATCGCAAGCGGGATCGCAAGCCCGACGTACTGGTTTTTGTTGAACAGTGCGCCGAGACCGAGCGAAGGCAGGACGGCGCTCGGGTTGTTGTGCGCAAGCACCAGCGTATACGGGCTGGTGCCTTCCTTCACCGTGGTCAGCAGCATGTTGGTCAGATACAGAACGATCCAATTCAGCATGATGCCGGAGATGACCTCGTTCACGTTTCGATAGGACTTCAGGAGACCGCTGATGCAGCCGAGCAGCGCGCCGCCCGCCATGGCGAGCAGCATGCAGGGCAGCCAGCTCCACTTGAGCGCAAGCGCCGCATAGAGGCAAAGCGCCGCGCCGCCGCAGTACTGACCCGCAGCGCCGATGTTGAACAGACCGACCTTATATGCGAACAAAATGGACAGCGCGCAAAGAAGCAGCGGCGCCGTCTTGACGAGCGTGTTGCCGAGGTACTTAAGCTGGCTGCTCGTTTTGTTATAGGTCAGAAAGTTTTTGATGACCGTGGAAATGGCCTCGCCTGCGCCTGCGGGATTGATGCAGAGCAGGACAATGTAGCCGATGAACAGTCCCAGCACGACGCAGACCAGCGATGCAAGCAGCGATTGGAATCCGCTGCTGCGCAGGATGTTCTTTTTCTTCATGCTTTCACCTCGTCTCTCTTGGCGCCTGCCATATACAGACCGAGCTCTTCCTCAGTGGTATGCTTCGGATCGAGTTCGCCGACGATCTCGCCCTCATACATCACGAGAATGCGATCCGGCACATCCATGACCTCATCCAGCTCGAGCGAAACGAGCAGAACGGCCTTGCCCTCATCGCGCTGCGCAACGAGCTGCTTGTGAATGTATTCGATCGCGCCGACGTCCAGACCGCGGGTTGGCTGCACGGCAACGAGCAGCTCCGGATCCTTGTCGATCTCGCGCGCGACGATGGCTTTCTGCTGGTTGCCGCCGGACATGCTCCGCGCAAGCGTGACGGGACCCTGGCCGGAACGTACATCGTACTGGTCGATGAGCTTTTCGGCATAGCGGCGGATGTTGGCGCGCCGCAGGAAACCGGCTTTGTCCGTGAACTCCGGCTCAAAGTAACGTTCGAGCACCAGATTGTCCTCGAGCGAATAATCAAGCACCAAGCCGTGCTTGTGGCGATCCTCCGGAATGTGGCTCATCCCGAGAATATTCCGGTTGCGGATGCTCATGCGCGTGATGTCCTTGCCGTCTAAGACGATCTTACCGCTGACTGCCGGCTCCAGACCGGTCAGCGCGTACACGAGCTCTGTCTGACCGTTTCCGTCGATGCCAGCGATGCAGACGATCTCGCCGGCACGCACCTTGAAGGAAACGTTCTTGACCGCGTTGTTCTTATGGACCTTGGAAGCAACGGTCAGCCCCTCGACGGACAGGATCACCTCGCCGGGATGCGCCTCGCCCTTTTCTACGTGGAAATTGACGTTTCTGCCGACCATCATGGAGGACAGTTCTTCGATCGTCGTGCTCCCTGTATCGACCGTGCCGATATACTTGCCCTTGCGCAGAACCGTGCAGCGGTCCGCAACAGCCATGATCTCGTTGAGCTTGTGGGAGATAAAGAGGATGCTCTTTCCCT
>HF985514.1:123340-124554 GCA_000432015.1 Clostridium sp. CAG:1024
CGGTCGTCTCGTCGAAAATCAGGAATTCATTGTCGCGGTAGAGCATCTTGAGGATTTCGGTGCGCTGCTGCATGCCGACGGAAATATCCTCGATCAATGCGTCCGGGTCAACGGCAAGACCGTATTTCTCGGAAAGAGCCATGACCTTTTTGCGCGCTTCATCCTTTTTCAGGAAGCCCGCTTTGCTGGGTTCTACGCCGAGAATGATGTTGTCGAGCACGGAGAAACACTCCACGAGTTTAAAGTGCTGATGCACCATGCCAATGCCGAGCGCATTGGCGTCGTTCGGGTCCTTGATTTCCACCTTGCGTCCATCCTTGCGGATCTCGCCCTCCTCCGGCTGATAAAGGCCGAAAAGAACGCTCATCAGGGTAGATTTTCCTGCGCCGTTCTCACCGAGCAAGGCATGGATTTCTCCCCGCTTGAGCCGCAGCGTGATATTGTCGTTTGCGACGATACCGGGGAATCTTTTTGTAATGTTCAGCATCTCTATGGCATACTGACTGTCCAAATCGATCTGTCCTCCTCCCATATATCAATGCGATGTATCTGCATTTTCTGAGATCTGCATTTCAACCTATAGTTTACTATATAACAAAGGAGAAAGCAAAGGTATTTTAGGCGTATACAAAATATAAGTAAAGATTTCCGTTCAAAGGCGTATAAATGCGGCATAGGCGGGGGCTCCCGCGCAAGACAAAACGGAGAAGAGCAGGAGCGCACAACGTTTTTGCCCGACACGGCGACAAAAAAAGAAGGCCGCGAAAGCGGCCTTCCTGATGGGCAAGAAATGCTTAGCCCTTGATCGCGCCCTGATCGTCAACCGTGATCACGGTTGCGAAGTCGGAAGCGGCCTTGGAGATGTCGTTGGAAACGGTCAGCTCACCGCTGAACATTGCAGCGACCATCGCCTTGTAATCGTCCTGCGTGAACTTGCCATCTTCAAACTGCGTGCTGTCCATCGGGATCTGGACGTAGTTGAGGGTCGGATCGTCGCCGGAAACGAGACCCAGCGTTGCGATCTTGCCGGCATAAGCAGCCCAGTTACCGTTGAGGATAACGTCGGTCAGCGTATCATAGGTGGCAGGATAGAGACCCTTCATAGCGGAGGTGACGGTCATGCCCTCGACGCCCGCATAGTTTGCGATAACGCCGGCCTGGTCAACGTCAACACCGATGACCTTTGCATTGACCTTCTTCGCAGCGTCAACTGC
>HF985515.1:0-27575 GCA_000432015.1 Clostridium sp. CAG:1024
CAGCGAGAAGAATCCATCGAAGGGCAGCTCCGTGAATGTGCCGCCTTTGCCGAGAAAAATGGCATCACGGTATTGCGGCATTACATCGACCGCGCGTATTCTGCAAAGACCGATAACCGCCCGGAGTTCCAGAGCATGATCAAGGACAGCGGCAAGCGGCTGTTTGACATAGTGATCGTCTGGAAGCTGGACAGGTTCGCACGAAACCGCTATGACAGCGCCCGGTACAAGGCCATGCTTAAAAAGAACGGCGTGAAGGTGGTATCCGCCACCGAGATTATTTCAGAGGGCGCGGAGGGCATCATTCTCGAATCCGTCCTTGAGGGCTATGCGGAATACTACTCCGCTGACCTCTCCGAAAAGGTCGTTCGCGGCATGACGGACAACGCCCTCAAGTGCAAATTCAACGGCGGCATGATGCCTATAGGCTATGTGATCGACGCGGAACAGCACTTCCAGATTGACCCGCTGACCGCGCCGTTCGTGCTGGAAGCCTTCAAGCGATATGACGGCGGAGAAACCATTTCCTCCATTATGAATTGGCTGAACGAGCAGGGGCTTACCAACACGCGGGGGCGGAAAATGACCTTCAACAGCGTGGGGCATATACTCCACAACCGGCGCTATATCGGGGAGTTCCGATACCGCGATGTGATCGTGCCGGACGGCATCCCCGCCATCGTACCGCAAGACCTCTTTGACCGGGTGCAGGAGAAGCTGGCGAAGAACAAAAAGGCCCCGGCGCGTCACAAGGCCGAGGACGACTATCTGCTGACCACCAAGCTGTTCTGCGGCTACTGCGGGGCGTATCTCTGCGGCGAGAGCGGCACAAGCCGCACGGGAAAGGTGCATCACTATTACAAGTGCGTTTCCGTCAAAAAGAAGCGCACCGAGTGCCACAAGGAGCCCGTCAGGAAAGAATGGATCGAGGATTTGGTGGTCGGTGAAACCATGAAAATGGTCATGGACGACAAAGCAATCGAGGCCATCGTATCTATGCTCATGGACTTGCAGGACAGGGACAATGTGAACGTGCCGCTGTATGAGCAGCAGCTCCGTGAAGCGGACACAGCCATCAGCAATCTGCTCAACGCCATTCAGCAGGGCATCCTGACGCGCTCCACAAAGGAGCGGCTGGAGGAGCTGGAAAACCGCCGCGACGAGCTTGAAAACAGGCTTGCCTGCGAAAAGCTGGCGAAGCCCAAGGTCAGCGCGGAGTTTATGACCTTCTGGCTCCACCGCTTCCGCAAGCTGGACGTGCGGCAACAGAGCCACCGCAAGATGCTCATCGACACCTTCATCAATGCGATTTTCCTGTACGATGATAAAATGGTGATTACCTTCAACTACAAGGAGGGCACGAAAACCATCACCTTCGCGGAATTGCAGGAAGCTATCAGCAACAAAAACGGTTCGGATTTGGATTGCCTTGTTGCACCATGAATACCGACATTAGTTGGTGCAAGCAAGCTTATCCGAAAGGATAGGCTTGTTTGTTTTCATGCAAAAATGCGTCCTCCATACCTTTTGCCCTTTAGATTTGCAGGAATACACGAGAAGGCTCACAAATAGATTTTTGCTTCGCACACATGATATGCCTTTGCTTGATACGAGCCAAGGTCGTGATTTAACAGGAACCCTAATATCAGACTTGGTTTTGCAGATATTAAGTTACGTTGCTCAAAAAGAAAGAGAGTTCATTCGACAGAGGCAGGCCGAGGGAATCGCTGCAGCGCATGAAAAGGGGGTGGTTTTCGGGCGACCGCCCAAAGCAATTCCAGCAGGATATGAAGACTTGGTTATACGCTGGAAAGCCAATGACCCTTCAGCCCGTCAAGCGGCGGCGATTTTGGGTGTTTCACACGTTACATTTCTCAAATGGGCACGGGATGAAAAAAGTAAAATTAAGTACACCTTATTTGCTGTCAATTCCTTGAAGACATCGTCGATTTGTGATACATTAGAAGCGGCATTTTAGCAACCATCGGCATAAGAAAGTTTCCTTTTTCTTGTGGAAAGCAATGTGTACTTTGGTAACCACAAAAACACGATGGAAAGGAATGATTAAATTTGGATTCTGCAGGATGGGTTATTCTGCTCTTTATTTTTGGGTTCTTTGCCTTTGTTATTTATATTGTGCGAAAAGATAGTAGTACTGAGGACGATCCTCCAATGCCTTCGCCACCATCCCCAGCACAAAAACCTCCAGAACCAACTCCGCCCAAAGAGAAAGAACAGAAGTTTTTTTCAATTTATGAGTATACCCCGGTGCAGACTGTCAAAAGATGCGCCTACTGCGACGGAGAAAATAAGACTGGTACGAAAGTCTGTTGTATATGCGGTAATGATATCGATAGTTGATTGGAGGAAATAATATGTTTTGCAAATGGTGTGGAAATAGCATTCAGTTAACGGATAAAAATTGCCCGACCTGTGGCCGAGAAACTCCACCTATGTCTGATTGCGGCGGAATCTATAATCTGAAACATTCAAACAGTGGTCCTGTAGCACCTACTACAGAGAAAGTAATTGTTAAGGAAGTTCCCCACTGTGCAGCCGTGGAGAAGATGGATATCAAATATGTTAAGGAACGCAAGGCAGCTAAAAAACATCATGCAATCACAATGTCCTGTTTTTTTGTGGTATTGCTTACAATCGTCTGTTCTACACTTTTGCTTCTAAGAGCAAACATGCAATTGGGTGAACTTAAAGAGAAAATTGATAATATCCAAATTGAGATACCTAAAGCGATTGCAAATGCAGCAGCGGAGGGATGATTATGGCAAAACGAGTTTTATCAACAGTCCTTCTAATTGCATATATCCTGTCATTCTCGATAATGCCTGTTCGTGCACTAGAAGCTAACTACCAGACTGCGGAAATTATTGTGGATAGCTTTGGAAATAAGTATACCGAAAAAGTACTGATCAATGATAATCATACACTTTTTGCCCCAATAAGCTGGTTTACAAGATATGGCTTGATGGCATACATGGAAGAATCCAACCGATATGTGTTTTATTATGCTGGTGAGGAAACTGTTAAGCCGTTCACCAAGCGGATCTATATCGATAAGAATGGCCGAGAAGTGAACTGTGGCTGTTATATTACGGAAGCAAAATTTCAATCATATATAACACATAAATTCACTCAGTCTATCGTTAGTGAAGACACATTGTACCTACCGTTGGCAGAAATGCTGCCCCTGTTCAATGCACAAATAGAAATCACAGATGACGGCATTTTACATATTAATGCGAATGCGGTATCAGCGTTCAGCGCATTATATGGCTTGAATCTACAGGAACTGGCATTTGACGCATATCGCGATGTTGTAGGCCATGAGTTTATGACTGCGTTAGGTATGCTCATTGATACAATTCTAGGGTTGCGTATTGATCGCTTGGATGGCCTTTTTAACACAGGAGAATACAACGACTATAGAGAACTATTCAAAGCGTATTTGGTAGATGATGCAGTGTTTCTTTCTGCCTATGATGAAGATCAAACGCCGACAGAGCAGTTTATGGAAACAAAAAGAAATAACCTGAAAGAAATAGATGGGCTTCTGAGCAACGCCAAAATCGGGCCCGACTTTTTGGGGTATATATTGGATTCTGAATTGTATCCAGGGTTCCATGATTTTAAGGATTTCTACTCTGGAATGAGCGATACTGCAGAGGGAATATACAAAATTGCTGACTATAGCAATACCTACATGAATCAAGTGGATGATCACTTGAATATGCTGGAAGCTGTATACAGTGCCGAATTTTTTGGAGAGGCAAATCCTGCATACAAGGCTGCGGTACAGATTACATCTACCTATGGATCAGATAGTGCCAAGCAGCGAAAGGAAATTGTCCACTCCGCGCTGCATGACTTTATCGTTAGCGAGTTCGGTGGGACTGCTGTAAAGGAATTTGGTCTAACACCATACAAAATTGCATTCAAGGCTGTGAAACTGGCCCTTCCGGAAGCCGTGGAAGAAGTAGGGAAAGCCGCACAGTTGGGATACATGGACGATGTGGTGAACCATGCTTGCAGAGTGTTCGATAAGCGTACACAGGACATGCAGTTTGATACAGAATCCTTGGATGAATTAAGATTGACGGTTATGCTGGCACTGGTGGCATCCCGACACGCATACAACACATTCTGGGAAGATCACGAGAAAATTGAAAAGATTAGTGACGTTCTCATGGGCCTTTATCTGGCAGCAGAAAGTGTGGATTGTGAATCTGTAGATTACTATTCTGCCATGCTTTCTGAATTGAACAGAAGGGTATCAATGTTGGATGTGAAGGTTACTGGTACCATTGATGCACCTGATACGAAAGATATTTTCGATGAAACCTATTGGCATATGAGCTTCGGTCAATCCCTTGGCTATAACTATGTTGCTAAATTCAGCGCCGATGGAACCTTTGTTGCACGAGGGATGGGGTCAGGTGCATACGAAGATGGCACCTATACATATACCAACGGGAAACTGGTGATCGTCTTTGATATTGATGGTTTTGGATATCCGTCAACCATTGAATATAGCGGAAATAAAGATGGCTTTACTTCACTTGATAAATACCCAATGCAGGTAGGTGAAGATTTTTATTGGATTTCACCAGATGATGGCATGTCATCGTATTTTAATGAAGGACTTTCGTGCGGGACACAAAATGGATGCATTGTTTCGCTTGATAACGCAAGCGTCACTTCATATTTCTCGGATCAAAATGTAAGTTTTTCACTTGACAGTGGCAAACGGGTTGAATGCTCAATTATTAAGTTGCATCAGTCTGTTCGTAATTGCACATCAATTGCTGTTAATCTTGAGATCACAGAATTACGAGCCGGAAATGTTCAGGGAGAATGGGGTTTCTATGTACGTGATCTAAATGGAACATGGCATTTGGCAGATACGTTTGAGTTGAACGGTAATTCAACCAGAGCGGTGATTGTTTTTGATGAGCCGATGGATTTTGATGCATGGGCATGTCCATGCCATGTGTTGGGTAATTATTGGGACTTCAATTTCTCTGTTTGGCTGGAAGATGCAAATGTTTTTCAGTCTGATGAATAACTGCTTGTAAGATAAGACAATGCTGAAGGAAAGGTGGAAGTAGATGTGGTTTGCCCAAAATGTAAAGCAACAGTTCCTGGCGATAGCGCATTCTGCCAAGTTTGCGGCAGTGATGTGAGAGCCACGGCGACTATCGGTCATGGAACACTGAGGAATGATCCGTTCTCAACTTTAGGAGATTTAGATCAAGACACGAATGCCAATAGTGATTCTTGTAATTGGGATCGCTTCCGCTATTCCAAAAAAAATTTCCGGCGCAATATCATCCCCTTCGTCAAATGAGAGTTGGCCTGATGCTGGCTATTCTTCAAATAACAACAGTCAGAATCAAGAAACAGCAGCACATAATAATCGACTTAGTTCTTCTTGCGACTATGTACTCTGCGCAGGATATGACAAATCTGGAAATGAATATGAGCTCGTTGCAAACCAAACCGAGTCGTCACGTGGTTTTGAAATAACAGTTGGTGTTATAAAAAACAACTCATGGCTGTACCCGCTCTCTTCTGATTTCCCATTTTTAGGAGATGATGGACTGTTTCATGTGTCAGTATCTGTATCATTTATTGGCGATGATGCTGATTCTGGTACATCCCTGCTACATCCTAATAGGGTTATTGACAAGTTGTATTTTATCGATTCTGGAGCTTTCTTGCTGGAATGCTATAGAGAAAGCCAAGAACTGTTTGGCCGTTCAGAATCGTATTATCTTCTGTTCAGCTGCGATACCTTAACTAGCATTAGAATTGATCGTTCTAAAACCAATGTGCTCTTTCGTTATAGTGAGCCGACATTTCTTTCTGGGCAAGTTGAATCTTACGGGAAAATCTATACAGATAATGGAAGAATAATCCTGTATGAAGAGACATCAGGTACATCCTCTGGATGGACAGAAGATCAAGTTTTTAGCTGGGACATTTTAGATACTCGAACACTTATCGCGGCAACAATTGCTTCTAACATAAAGGGCGTGCGCCCAAGAAGTGTTTTAGCAGAAGGGGTGTTCTTCTGCACAGATGGACAGTTTTACAACACAAATGCACAGCCAACAATTGATTTAACAGATTATGGCATTGATATTGGGGACTCTGGAGACATTTTCTTTGATGGCGGAACCTGTACATTCGAAGTTGAAAACAGCCTTGGAACGAGATTTCTAATTACAGTTGACTCTTCTGGCGCGCTTATCAGTGAGCAACCAGCATAATAGCTAAAAGAAAAAACTCATAGAAAAAACAAACATAATTGGGAGGATGTAATAAAATAAAATTGGAAACAACTACAGCTTGAAGTACAACGTGGATATCGCGATGTGTATTGACGCAGCTGTAAAGCTTCAAGCTACCGTCATAAGAGAGAAAGTCGGTACAGACGATAAAACTGAAAAGCCTGTCTTAAATTCGGAAAATACACATAGGGCTAAAGGATTTAAGAAACCAACCGATTTAGACTAAATTATTCAGATGAGGGATAACGATGGGAATTGATCCAATTAGAGCGGATAGCAAGCTGAAAATCATCATCGAATTTTTTGTGCTTCATCTTTACGCCGACGGCACAATGACCGAAAACCGCCGCTTTGATACATCTGCGAGCAAAAATGTCTTGTACACGCATGTCTTTCTCGATTTGTTCAAGCGCAAAATCATTCATATATGCAAACACGCAATTCTTGAATATAGATAGATAACTGAGAAAATAGTCTTGGTCTATTCATCGTCTTTATTCATCGACCTAACCACGACTTCGATGAATACGAGGACTCCAACGTTTCGTGCATATTCTGCTTACAGCTTCTCGACTGTCCGTTCCTTTGAATAGTCCCGTGCAGAAGCAAACGAAAACGCCGATTTCATGCAGCCCTGTGCTATTTGCGCAAGACTACGGGAGAAGGAAATCATCGTGTTCCCCCAATATCGCATTCGTTCTTACTATCAAATGGTTCGGTGCAATGGAGATTTGGCGCAGAGACAGAGTATCCGGATGTATCCTTGCTCGTACCATATAAATCCTTCCTTTCCTCCATAAACAACATTTGTGCAGATCGGGACGCGTATTAAACCGTAGCATGTTTGCTGCAACGAAAACGGATTGCTTGACTGCGCGCACAAAGGGGAGAGCAGCAGTCATGGCGCGCCCAGAAAGACAATGTCATGCCTGGATATTGCCGCGCACCGTGCCTTCATGAGGGGGGGGGAGCGCCTGCGTACTGCGGATCACTCCGTGTGTACCATAAATAACAGACCGTTCATATGAACGGTCCGTTTTGGTAAGCACATGTGTTAATCCTGACTCGACTGTTCACCGATGACAAGGACTTTGAAGAGACGTTCAATCCGCTTTGACGTCAACGATCTCGGTCTCAGCGATCGCCTTATCGATCATGGGCGCAAAGTCTACGAGCGCTTCGCTTTCGCGGAGTTTATCGACCTTGGGCTTCGTGACCGGGTGCTGCGGAACAAATACCGTGCAGCAATCCTCGTAGGGAAGGATGGAGGTTTCAAAGGTCCCGATCGCCTTTGCACGATCGATGATTTCCTCCTTGTCGAATCCGATGAGCGGACGGAACACAGGCATGGTAACGGCGTCGTTCGTCACCGTGAGAGATTCGATGGTCTGGCTTGCGACCTGACCGATGGCTTCGCCGGTGATGAGCGCCTGGGAGCCGTCTGCGATTGCGACGCGTTCCGCGATCTTCATCATCAGTCTGCGCATCAGCACGGTCGTCTCAGAGGACGGGCATTGGTCGTAGATTGCAAGCTGGATCTCCGTGAAGGGAACGAGGTACAGACGTATCGGGCCGGCATACCGGGAAACGATGCGGGCAAGCTCGACAACCTTGTCGCGTGCGCGCTCGCTTGTATACGGATAGCTGTAAAAATGCACCGCGCTGATCGCGACACCGCGTTTTGCGATCATATGACCGGCGACCGGGCTGTCAATGCCGCCGGAGATGAGCAGCATGGCCTTACCGTTCGTGCCGACAGGCATACCGCCCGCACCGGGGATCTCGCGCACATAGACGAACGCGCGTTCCTGGCGTATCTCAACGCCGACATGGATCTCCGGCTTGCGGACATCAACGCGCAGAGTGGGGAACCGCGTCAGCAGCGTATGCCCGAGTTCCTTGCAGATGTCCTCGGAACGCATGGGGAACTGCTTGTCCGCACGCCGGGAGAACACCTTGAAGGTGTGGGACGCGTCAGGATCATCCGCGAGCGTTTCCCGCATGAGCCGGGTCGCGGCTTCCTCGACCGCACTCCAGTCCTTTTCCGTTGCATACGTCGGGCTGATGGAATGAATGCCGAACACGCGCGATAGACGATCTGCCGCTTCCAACAGCTTGTCCTGCGCGATGCCGTAGACAAAGATGCGCCCCTGCTCGTGGACGACTTTGACCGGGGCCGGCGCAAGCGCACGGCGAATGGCGTTCATGAGCGCGCGCTCAAAGAGAGCGCGCGCTCAAAGAAGTGGCGGTTGAGCCCCTTCAGATGGATCTCTGCATAGCGAACCAGTAATACTGCTTCCATAGAGTTCTTGTTACCTCCTCTGATAACGGCGCAGGAAGGTCACTTGCTTTGCGAGCGCCTCCGCTGCAATATCCATTTCTTCCAATGTGTTAAAGGGACAGAGCGAAAAGCGGATCGCACCGTCCTGTCGCGCACCGACAACGCCCATCGCGCCGAGCACGCGGTTTTTGCCGCGCTTATGAGCAGCGCAGGCAGAACCCGTTGAGACATAGATCTCCTGCTGTGCAAGCGCATGCAGCAGGACTTCGCCGCGTACGCCGAGGAACGACATGTTCAGGATGTGGGGCGCGCCGTTTCTCGGCTCCGGACCGTTGACAAAGACGTCCGGGATGCCGGACAGGTTTCGACAGAGCCGCTCCTTGCAGGCATACATGTGTTCGCGCCAAGCATCCCCGTTTTGCTGATAGGCGGCCAGCGCAGCGTCCAATCCCATGATGGCGGGGGTATTCGTCGTGCCGGAACGCCGGTTCTGCTCCTGACCACCGCCGATCAGACCGCCCGCAAAGCGCACGCTGTTTTTGACATACAGCGCGCCGATCCCCTTCGGCGCATGGATTTTGTGCCCGCTGACGGAATACAGGTCGCATGACAGCTTTTGAAACGGCAGCTTGCAGAACCCCTGCACGCCGTCCACATGAAAGACCGCATGGGGCGCGCGCTTTCGGATGAGGGCCTGTGCGGCGGAAAGGTCGTTGATCGCGCCTGTTTCGTTGTTGACCTGCATGAGCGAAACGAGTGCCGTATCTTCCGTAAGCGCTTCGGCAAGCGCATCGAGACGGAGGTAGCCGTGCGCATCTACGCCGACGTAGACGACCTCCGTATCCTCTGCATGCTCAAAGGTACGAAACACTTCGTAAACCGAAGGGTGTTCGACGGCGGAGGTGATGATGCGCTTCTTTCCCCGCGTTGCACGCAGAACGCCGAAGATCGCCGTGTTGTTCGATTCCGTTCCGCCGGAGGTATAGATGATCTCGCTGCGGTCCGCGCCGAGCAGCGAGGCGAGCCGCGCGCGGGCGCCCTCGATGCGCTTCTCCATGGCGGCGGCAGGCGCGTAGGCGCTGGCCGGGTTGAAATAGCTTTCACGCATACAGTCCAGAGCGGCATTTGCGGCGCAATCGAGTACGCGCGTCGTTGCACTGTTATCCAAATAGATCATAATCGATCGTTCACTCCCGTTTAATCCGATACCCCATACTATGACGTCAACGCTGGAAATGCGCAATTCTTGCAGTATCGGTATTTATCATATCACAGATTTCCCCCTAGGAAAAGCGATGTTTTCCAGCCGCAGATCGTTTTGCCTTTACAGCGTCAAATCACGAAAGCGCTTTCTTTCGATTTTGTTCACGATTTGTTTGTTTCCTAATCTGTAAGAAAGGTTGTATAATGTAACCGCCAGCATATCTGTGCGGATACGTTGGGTAACAGGAACAATGCCCGGCCGGAAACCGGCGGGATAGCGTAGAATCAAACCGCAAGCTTTAGATTGGAGGAAACAAACATGGTTTGTAAAGAATGCGGAGCTTATAATGCGGAGCATCTGACGCATTGCCGTGTCTGCGCGGCAAAACTCAAAGACGCGGAACCCGCGGCCGAAACCGTTGATGCGGGTCAGGAAGAAGCGTCCGCACGGCCGACGCGCAGATTTGCGCAGGCGCCGAAGTGGCCGACAAACGCCTATACTGTAAAAGAAGCGCCGCAGCAGCCCGTTTCCGATGAAAAGTCTGCCGAGACGGCGAAAGTCGAACCGGCCCAGGATGAGCCGCAGAAATCCGCCGATGCCGCTGCTGAAAAACATGCGGAAAAGCCCGTTGAGAAATCGGCCGCCGTACCCGTGTCGGCAGCTCCCGTTGTGCAGGCGCCGCCGCGCACCGCGTCCGTAAGGGCAGCTGCGCCCATGACGGAGAATAAACAGTTTTGCACCGCTTGCGGCAAACCGTTGATGCCGGACGCCATGTTCTGCGCATACTGCGGCGCAAAAACCGCTGCTGCGGCAGCCGCCGCACCCGCGCCGGCAGCAGCTCCGGCCCCGGCCGCTCCCACCAAGATGAACGCGCGCTCCGCGTATCAAAGGCGCGCCGAATCGTCTGAGCCCGAGGAAGAGGAAACGCGCCCCGCAAAGCGGGTCGCCGCACCGTCAAAGAAGCAGCAGCTAGCCGCTTTCGATGAGGATGACGATTTGGAAGAAAAGAACGATGATTTCTCGGATCTCTATGATGAGGATGAGGATTTTGACGATGAATACTATGATGATGAGTTCGATGAGGACGAGGATGACGATATGCCCAAGCGCAAAGGCAAGGGCGGAACGATCCTGTTTGTCGTGCTGATCGTTGTCCTGCTCGCACTGGTCGGTTTCTTCGGCAAGTATATCATCAACAAGAATTACGGCGGCAGCTTTTCTAATATGATTGCCGCACTGACGGGGAAACAGCAGGAAACGCCCGCAAACGAAGAGAACGACCCGGATGTGAACGTTGTTTCGAACACGACGAGCGACGCACCGAGTGCTACGATCGTTGAGGATACGATCAACGGAACAGAGGTGTTCAACATCACCGTCAACGCTCCGAACGGCACGAAAGTACGGATCGTCGACAAGTCCGGAACGCTGCAAGAGGACAGCACGACGATCGCCGAGGGCAACAGCATCCACATTGCTGTTCCGCGTTCGATCTACACACCGACCGACTATTGCGACAGCACGACCGTGAGCGTTACGCCCGAGGTCGAGGTCACGCTTCCGGACGGTACGACGAAGATGCTGGATGTGCCTTCTGTTACAATGACCGTACCGCAGGTGTCGCTGACGCTGACAGCGCCCGTTGGCGAATCGGTCGAGGCAACGGCGGACGGAAGCCCGATCAAGATCGAGGGAACCGTTACGGATCACACGACGAAAGTGTTTGTGAACGGCACGGAGGTGACCGTCTTTGAAGGCGGCACATTCTCCTATGACTATACGCCGACCGCGGAGGAGAACCAGACCATCGTCGTCGAGGCGAAGAAAGCCGGCTGCATGGGAACATCGCAGACGATCGCCGTCACGCCCTATGTCGTGAAAGCGCTGCCGCTTGCGCTGACCTCGCAAAACGCCGTCATCAAAGCCGCCGACGGGAAGGCCATCGTTGAAGGAACGGCAGTTCCGGGCGCAACCGTTACCGCGATCTGCGAGAATACGAATGTGACCTGCGGCGCAGTCGCCGTGACGGAAACGGGCGGCTTTACCTGTACGATCGAGGTGCCGAAAGAGGGCTATTACGAGGTCAATTTTGCCGCAACCGCAGAGGGGTATGACAATGCGGCCGTGACTTGCACGATCGAGCGCAAGCCGACGACGAAGTCCTCGAGCTATAAGGAAAAAGCGCTGAACCTCAACAAGAACTACGAGAAGGTTGCGGGTGGACAGTCTGACGCAACGACGCTCAAGTTTACCGGAAAAGTGAAGGAGATCATTCCGAATGAGAACGGGCTGGTCATCTTCAAGCTGGAGGACTCCGCCGGAAACGTCGTATATGTGTGCAATCGCAGCGACAAGAATAAGATCGAAAACAACGATCTCAACAAGTCTAAGACGGTTGCAGGATATAACGCGGGTCTGTATCCGGAAACGACCAATCCGTATATCTGGGGCTGGTTCATCTGGAATAACTGACGGGAGAAGCGCTTGAAGATCTGGGCAAAGTGCTTAAGAGAGCAGAAGATACAAAAAGACGTCGTGCAGGAGTTCGCTTCTGCACGACCTTCTGACTTTGCAGGCTGGAGCGTGGTTCTGGATTCGCTTTGCAAGGCGCTGGATCTCAGCCGACCCGTCATGATGAGCAAGCATCTTCGCGAGCTGCGGCAGTTTTCCCGCACGGTGTTTTATGCGGCGGATTTCATGGAGAGCGTCGGGTTTGATCGCTTTGAAATCGAGATTTTCCCAGAGAAAAAGAAGAAGAGCGGATAGGAATCGTTGCTTCGCATAAGTTCGCTCCTTTTGCGACAGAATAGGGAACGGAAGGAGTGATTGTAGTGGATCTTATCGCTTTGATACTCATGGTGATTGGCGCCCTGAACTGGGGACTGATCGGGCTGTTTCAGTTCGACCTCGTTGCAACCATCTTTGGCGGCATGAATGCAGTTCTTTCCAGAATCATTTACAGCCTTGTCGGGCTTGCCGGAATCTGGGGCATCACGATGCTCTTTCGGCGCGGTTCGGAATCGGATCATGCGGGTGCGCAGCCGGAGCGCAGCAGAGACTGACGATAGCGGCATTGAATCGGGATCCCAAAGCGGGCGGAGTAATCCGTCCGTTTTTTTTGTTTATAAAACCGGATAGAATGGAGAAAACAATGGCAGAGTTCTTTATGACCTGTACCGGATGCGGCAATACATGCAGACTGGAAGTATATGGAACGCTGGAATCGCTGACCGTGCTGGGCAACCGCTGCGGCGTAGGCTGCGATGAAGCGAGAAAAGAATTGTCGGCGAGAACACAGCCGGGCTCCGCTGCATCGCGAAACCTGCGCATCGGCGCGATCTATCGCCATTTTAAGGGCGATCGTTATCTTGTCGAGGATGTTGTGACACACAGTGAGTCGGGCGAGCGTCTGGTGCTGTATCGCCAGCTCTACGGTGAATGCCGTCGGTTTGTCCGGCCGCTCGACATGTTTCTTTCCGAAGTGGATCACGCGAAGTACCCGGAAGTACAGCAGACCTACCGCTTTGAAGAGGAGCACATTGCAAGTGTGAACCATAGTAGATAGAGGAGGGGGAAACCCAATGCTGCATTTTGAAGATATTAAGAACAACGAAGAGATCAAGACCTATATTTCCTGTGCGGATGCGTCGCTTATCGCGCTCGGCTATACGGAACACTGCTTTGCACACGTCGGCAGCGTGTCTGAGACGGCGGGGTATATTCTTGAAACACTTGGCTATCCCGCGCGCGAGGTGGAGCTTGCAAAGATCGCCGGATATCTGCACGATATCGGAAATCTTGTGAATCGCGTAGATCACTCGCAGAGCGGCGCGGTCATGGCATTTGCCCTGCTGCGCGATATGGGCGCGGATCCGGACGAGATCGCGACCATCGTTACCGCTATCGGGAACCATGACGAGGGAACGGGAGTTGCGGTGAACCCCGTTGCAGCCGCACTGATCCTTGCGGACAAATCCGACGTTCGCAGGAGCAGAGTCAGAAACAGCGATACTGCACAGTTTGATATTCACGACCGCGTGAACTATTCCGTAAAGAAATCACAGCTCAAGATCAATGAGGACCGGACGCTTATCAAGCTGAAACTGACGGTCGATACAAAATACGGCTCCGTTATGGATTACTTTGAGATATTTCTCGGCCGCATGATCATGTGCAGAAAGGCCGCCGACACGCTCGGCCTCCAGTTCAAGCTGATCATTAACGAGCAGCAGCTGATCTGAGCAGCGATCATGACTTTCTCATGTAGGTGTTTTCGGCGGATGGCATAGGACTGCACACGATCGTCAGTTCCTGTACCGCAGCGAATGCGGCAACGCAGCAAAGCACGATGAGAAGGCAACTGCCCATGCAAGAGTTGAGAATCGGCGCGAACAGATACAGCAACAGGCCGGTCAACCGGTTGGCGTTCGTGTGAAGCGGGAGCGTCAGACGGCGAGATTTTGCGAAGACGATGAAAAGAGTGCAGAGCCTGACGAAGAGAATACCGCAGACAGCGGCTCAGACCCAGAACGGGAAGCGGTATTGCGGCACGATCTTCAGCGCCGATACGCATAGAAACAGGAGATCGGCAGCGCTGTCCAAGATACTGCCCAGCCGACTCGCGACGCCAAGCCGCCGCGCGAGAAAGCCATCCAGCATATCGCTGAGACCGCACGCCGCATAGACGACATAGAAGGCGGGCTGCATCGCGGGAAGCAGTAATAGAAGAATCGAACCCGCTATCCGAAGACAGGAGAGCAGGTTCGGCAAGTTGCGCAGAAATAAGACGCACCCGGAAGATCGTTTCGACGGCTCGAAGAGCACGACAGTCGAAGCGTCGCGGGTGCGTGTTGTTTCGGAGTCGTGGGCTTGCTTCATAAAGTCAATGCTCGCCGTTGCAGATGCGCGCATACAGATCGTCCGGTATCATGGGAACGGCAAGTTTCGCCATTGTCTCATCGGAAATACAGCCTGTCTGCGCATATTCGCGTCCGGCAGTGCGCATGGTTTCCAGAAACGGCTTTGTGACGGCTTCGGGCGCATTGAACATCGGAGCCTCTGAGACCGTAACGATCGTGCTGTCGCTGCCGAACATCAGCCGAAACTGCGCGATCGCCGGTTCAAAGTTGTGCGCAGCGTTCGGGAAGCAGCAGCCGCAGATCATCAGATATCGCAGCTTGGAATAATCGGCCTGTCCAACGTGCTCATAGCGTTCTCCAACCTTCTGCATCGTCATGGAGAAAAGCACCACCGTGCGGTCTATGAGCGCCTTGAAAGGAGCGGGCATTCCATAGCAATAGAGCGGAAAACTGAATAGCAATAGATCGCTTTGCAGGATTTCGCTTAGGATTTGCGGCATGTCGTCCGCATGTATGCAGCGTCCGCCGTTGTGCATGCAGAGAAGCAGACCGTACAGTATTCGATATGCCGGTCGATCGCATGTATCGTCCGAACTGTCTGCGGCTGGATATCGTTCATCCCGGCAAGAAACGCACGGGTCAGGTGCATCGTATCGCTCCGCTCCCGCTTCGGAGATCCGTTGATTACGAGAATTCTCATGCTGAATGTCCTCAATTCTTACTCATAACGTCCGAAAGACGATGCTTCCGCGCCGTTTCAGCCAGCCATAGAGCGGCAGCGTAACCAGCAGCGTGATCGCACAGCATACCCCGAGATACGGCGCAGCGCCAAGACGTGCGCCCACAAAGTAATACACTGCAATGAGAACGATCGAGTAGATCCAGCCCGCAAGCAGAGCGAGCAGAACGCTGACGCTTGATTTGATCGGGTGCAGCTCGCTTGTCCAGTTCAAATTCGGACTTTGCAGTCCGAGGAATAGATCGAGACAAGCGGAAAAGCACACGTACAGAAGCGGCAAAAGTATGACGAGCAGAACTGTCAATGCATCCGGGCGCAGCATCAGCGCCACTGCGATGCTGCAAAGAAACACGGGGATCCCCGTGAGAAGCAGCTGGACGCTGAGCTTTGCCTTGAGCGCCTGCCAAGGATCGATCGGGAGCGACTGCACGATCCAGATGCTTTTGCCTTCCAAAGAGACAGAGGGGGTCGCCATGTCGTTCATAGCGGTCAGCATGCAGACGCCGCCAACCAGCAGTATCGTTATGAACTCCAGATTGCCATCGAATACATCCAGTAGAACAGCCGCCACCGTTTGACCTTTGATCAGCAGCGCAACGGCGGCAATGAACAGCAGCAGCGTGCTCAGGCCGCAGTTGAGCATGTAGTTGGCGCTGGAGCTAAAACGCCGCAGTTCTTTCGACAGCAGTGCGGAGAAAACGCTTTTCCTGCGGACGGGCGCGGCTTTGTAAACAGCCTTTGCAACGCCGCCCTGCGCAGTCGCGATCTGCAGAAACGTTTTCGCGAGCACATAGAGCGTTGCGCCGAGCAGAATCGCTACGATCAGCGTCAACAGCAGCATCGAGAGCCAATCGCCTTCGCCCACGCGGCCGATCAGGTAGAGCAGATATGCCTTGGCGTGAATGCGGTCGCCGTAGATCGCCGCGTTTTGCACCAGTTCACGCAGCAGAGCGGACGCTTTGAAATAGACAAAGTAGTAAGCGGCGATAAACGCCAGCGCGAGCAGCGCCGAGATAAAACTCTTGCTCTTGAGCTTCGTGCTGAGCTTTGCTACAACCCAGCCGAGCAGGCAGGACAAGAACAGCACGAGCAGCGAGAGAAGAAGCGTGAGCACGACAGGCCCGACGATACCGGCAATGTCAACCGGAACGACGATGTAATACACCACGACCGCGGGCAGGATGGCCACGGCAGAGTACATCAATCCCATCAGGTAAACGCCGAGCAAGCGAACCGTGAGCAGATACCGAACGGGGATCGGCAGCGAGAGCAGCAGTTCATTGTCCTTTGCCAAATACAGACCCGAATATGTATTGAATACGCTCCCGAGTACGCCGAGCGCCAAAGATAGCAGCCCAAAGATGGAGAAATAGAGCCATCCGACGTTTGCTTCCACAAGCGGGCCGCATATGGAAAAGGCAAGGTATGTAAATAAGCCGCCAAGGAAGCCGACCATCAGCAGCGCAAAGAGCACGATCATGACGATGCAGGAAGCCTTGGAGCGCGCGGCGCCGTTCTTCTGATTGTAGAAGAAGCCGCGGTTCAGCTCCAGCATTTGCTTTTTCAGCAGCGTTTTCAGCATGATTCCTCCTCCAGCTCAAGGAACACATCCTCGAGACTGTCGTCGCCTTTGACCTCTTCCATCGTTCCGGAGCGAATGAGACGGCCGCCCTTGATGATCGCAACCTTATCGCAGAGTTTTTCGGCCACTTCCAAAACGTGCGTGGAGAAAAAGATCGCGCCGCCCGCATCGCAAACCTCGCGCATCATGCCCTTCAGAGTATGCGCCGCCTTCGGGTCAAGCCCCACGAACGGCTCATCCATCAGAATCAGCTGCGGATCGTGCAGCCAGGCGGAAACAATGGCCAGCTTCTGCTTCATACCGTGGGAATAGGCGGAGATGGGGGCCGCAAGGTCGCTTGTCAGCTCGAACAGATCGCCGTATTTTTGTATGCGTTCCTGCCGCTTTGCCGCGTCAACGCCGAAAATATCCGCGATGAAGTTCAGGTATTGAATCCCCGTCATAAAGTCGTAGAGATCCGGGTTGTCCGGAATATAAGCAAGACGCTGTTTGCAGGCGATCGGGTCCTTGCGGACGGAGACGCCGTAGACCAGGATGTCGCCGGAATCAAACCTCAGAATTCCCGCAACGGATTTCAGCGTAGTGGTTTTTCCGGCGCCGTTATGGCCGATAAAACCGTAGATTTCGCCCGGCAGGATGTGCAGCGAAAGATCACTGACCGCGGTTTTGTCCCCGTAGGTCTTGGTCAGATGTTGAATTTGCAGCATGTTATTTTCCTCCTTTTCATGGGCGCGGCGCTGTACAGAAACGCCGCAGTCAAATGCGAGTATCGAAAAAACGGATCGGCACGGGGAATAGAGCCCCGTTTGCTTATTCCGCTTTGTCTTGTAAAGAGATCGACAGAATCCGGCTGCACGCCTCCGCAGCGCTCATTTGATCCGTGTCGATGCGAAGCGCATACTCCCCGGCCTCAAAACGGCCGTGCTTTCGTTTCAGCATATCGGCGACAGGCGCGGGAAGCGTTCCATGCATTCGTTCGGTAAACCGGCGCTGGATCGTCTCAAGACTTGCGGTAACGAGCACGCGCAGAGCACCTTTCGGAAGGAGATCGAGCTGCTCGGGCTCAGATATGACATAGACGATGGCGCCGCCCGCCACCGCAGCAGCGAGCTGTTCTTTGAAAAGTGCAGCCGCAGTCGTTTCGTCCTTGGCAAGCCGCAGATAGTCTTTTCCGGAGAAAACCGTTGCGGCCATTGATGAACGCAGCTGCTCTGCAATAGAAGACTTTCCCGTACAGCTATCCCCGATCAAAGCAATCAACATGGCGCGTGATCCTCCTTTTGTAATGCGGTCGTTTCTTTGGAAGGCTCGACTTGAACAGACTGCGCATCATCGAACGGCAGCTGAGCGGCATACTTGCAGAATTCGTCTGTCTTGGACCAGTAACGAATGCCCCAGTGCTCAAAGTCCCATCGCTCCTCGTATGCGTTGCATTCATAGTCTACGTAGTAGAGCATTCCGGCGCTTGGAACAAAGTTCGTAGGGAAGTAATCGATGTTGAGCCCGGCCGGATACAAAAGATCGCACATGCCGCGCACCTGATCGAGACAGCGATCCGGCAGCGCCTCGCGCTGCACGAGAGAGAACACCGTTTCGCCGGGTATATACTCTTTTAGCAGACGCTCATTGCTGCGGTCAACGGCGAGCAGCTCGGGCATGGGAATACCGACGTCGCGGAGCAAAGCGTAGTCGCGCAGTTCCGAATCGAGCTTGTTGCCGAACTGGTAATAGCTGCACGGCTCGTGGTGGATTTGTTTCACCACATAGAGCGCAGAAGCCCGCCTCGCGAGGTAGGAGTAGCCGCCCTTTCCCTTTCCGAGCAAGCGCTGGATCTCGTAGGCGATGCCGTCAAATAGGACGATTCCATCAATCGCAGCTGCCATGAGAGACGGTCCTTTCTCCGATGATTCGGGTGACGATGCACAGACGTTATACACCAAAAGTTTTGCATCGCATGATGTATTATATTAGCAGCGCGTGTATTCGTCAAGACACACGGAAAGGATACATGATAAATCTACGGATCATAGGAGTATTTTGAAAAGAGACGAAAGAGACTGCCGAGAAAAGGGATCGTTGCTGCTTGGTGCGGCGTCATTGGAATGCAAAATAAAAACCGCAGAGCGTCAGCCGCTTTTCCGGACAGAAACAGCATTTGAATGCGGCACAGAGACAATTATACGGATGTGAAAGGAATTGCCGATAAAGGAATGGAAGGAAATCGTCAAAAGCAGTTACGCTTCGGCGATTTCCTTCCTTCGCGGGTAATCGTCCCCCGGACCCGCTGAACACTATTATAGCCATGCGAGAGCAAAAGTCAACGAAACCGCGGGAATGCGAGGTGTTTCGACAGAATCAGAAAAAGTACGACATTTTGCGATAAATAGGCGTATGGCATTTTTGAAAACAAGAAGCGTGCAGGGCAAAGACAATGCTGTTCTGCCGCCTCCACCATGATCCGTGACGTGGGAAAAGCAAGGGACGATTACTGGTCGCTGCTGGAGGAGGCAAAGGGGCGACGATAAACACGCAATCGCACGGCGAGACGAGAGAGTCGATCCGGAA
Source organism: Clostridium sp. CAG:1024 (assembly GCA_000432015.1). GTDB lineage: Bacteria > Bacillota > Clostridia > Christensenellales > CAG-138 > CAG-1024. The sequence goes on from HF985515.1 coordinate 19,539, forward strand.
TACAAAAAAACATGAGCTGAAATCAGCAGATGGGCGTTGCGTTCGGGGAAAACGGTCAGAAGCCGCTTGCAACCAGCGATTCGGTGTATGCAGGAATGCTCGGTGGTAGCTATGCAGAATTTGGTATGGATGGGAAGAATCTGGTTTTTTCAACACGAGTTGCAATGAAGAAGGGAATCAGGACACATAAATTGACCGCGGAGAATATCCGCTGGTTATATGCGGGTTATATAAAGGTATTCTGGATCCGGGGCTCGTTATTGCAAACAATAAGCGAAACTCGGTTCTCGTATTCACGGGAGATGTTGATATTCACTGAGAACCTATCATGGTGTCGATAGATCCCAATGCGACTGTAGACTTTGCCGGAGCGGCGACAGTGAAAATGATTCGTGGGCAGGAACAATTTTGGGGGAACGCTACAAGCTATCCAGGCGCCGGGTAATTGCGGATAAAAATAAACTTGCAGAAATGCGTCGTACCAACAGAATACAATCATCTGAGGTGACCTCACTTCTAAGCAAGTTTACGAGTGTGCGTATACCAGAAGGGACGCGCAATGTCAATAGGAATTTAACAGAAAAATTCGAAGAATCGAAAATTCGCGAATCCATCCGCCGCACGTTTCCGGAGCGGGAGGCACGGCCGGCGTTGGAGCGTGTGTTCTGCGGGGAAGACTATGGACTGTCATTTTGTGGCAAGGCGCACCACACATTCATAGGGACGGAGGGCTTCGGCCTGCGCCGGCTCCGGATAGTTCCAAAGAATGCATTTCCCGCCCGGAGATGGGTACGGCAGTGCGATCGTCCAGTCGGTAAAGTTGCAGAGTACGCAAAGCGTCTCGTTTTCATACTGGCGTGTATAGGCAAACACCGCTTCGCTCTCCGGATAGAGCAGCACGAAATCTCCCTCCCGCACGACTGCGCTGCCCTTGCGCAGCTTCAGCAGCTTGCGGTAAAAGTGCAGCACCGAGTCCGGATCCTTTTCCTGTGCCTGTGCATGGATCTCCCGATAGTTGGGGTTCACCGCAAGCCATGGCGCGCCTGTCGTAAACCCCGCGTTTGGTTCATCCGTCCACTGCATCGGCGTGCGCGCATTGTCCCGCCCAGCAAAGCGGATATATTCCATCATGCGCTCGGACGATATGTGCCCGCCGTCGACCAAATCCCGATAGGCGCGGATCGATTCGATATCCCGGCATTCCTCTATGGAAGTAAACGGCATGTTCGTCATGCCGAGTTCCTCGCCCTGATAGATATACGGCGTTCCCTGCATCAGATAGAGGCAGGCGGCCAGCATCTTTGCCGACAGCGCACGGTAGGCGGGACGGTCATCGCCAAACTTGGATACCGCCCGTGGTTGGTCGTGATTGCCCCAGAACAGGCAGTTCCAGCCTTTATCTCGCAATGCGAGCTGCCAGTTCGCGAACAAGCCCTTGAGTTTTATCAGCTCGGTCCGTTTATCATTCCACTTGCCATAGCAGCCGTTTGACAGTTCCGTATGCGCAAACTGGAACACCATATCCAGCTCTCCGCGGTCGAAGCCTGCGTACAGCTTTGCCAGCGCCGGCGTTACATTCGGCGTTTCGCCCACCGTCATGCAGTCGTATTGGGACAGCACACGGGCGCGCATCTCCCGCAGATATTCATGCACCCGCGGGCCGTTATTGCACAGCGGCGTTAGGTCGCCGTTTGTTCCGTCCGGCAGTCCCGGTGTTTTGGAGATCAAGCTGATCACATCCATGCGGAAACCGTCCACACCCTTATCCAGCCACCAGGTCATCATGTCATAGACCTCATCGCGTACGGACGGATTCTCCCAATTCAAATCCGGCTGTTTTTTGGAGAAGATGTGCAGATAATACTGATCCGTTTCCGCATCGTATTCCCAAGCGGGGCCGGAAAACCAGGAGCTCCAATTATTCGGCGCGCCTCCGGTTTTTCCGTCCCGCCAGATGTAATAGTCCCGGTACGGGCTGTCCTTTGACGAGCGGGATTCCGTGAACCAACGGTGTTCGTCCGAGGTATGATTGACCACGAGATCCATCACGATTTTCAAGCCGCGCCGGTGCGCCTCGGCGAGCAGATGATCGAAATCCGCCATTGTGCCGAATTCTCTTTGAATGGCGCGGTAGTCGCTGATATCATAGCCATTGTCGTCGCCGGGCGATTGATACACGGGGCACAGCCAGATGACATCTGCCCCAAGCTCGCGAATATAATCGAGCTTTTCCGTGATGCCGTTCAGATCTCCGATCCCGTCTCCGTTCGTGTCCAAAAAGCTTCGCGGATAAATCTGATATACGATTGCGTTTTGCCACCATGTTGAATTGGACAGTGCCATGTCTCAAGAATCCTTTCCAAAGTATTTCTTATATACCGATACAAAATAATACGGATTTGAATAGCCGCAAAGCTGCGCGATCTCTTTCGTACCGAGCAGCCCTTCATCCATCAGCTTTTTCGCATACGTCATACGAATGCCTTGCAGATAGTCTGTAAAGGTCAGGCCGGTATGTTCCTTAAAGAGACGGCTCAGATAGATGTAATTGAGATGATACCGTTCGGAAATCTCCATCAGACTAATGTTTTTGGTATAGTTTTCGGCAAGAAAAACTTTGATTGCATCAATGATTTCCTTGGAAGATTGTGGACGCTCGTCTTTGATCGCATGTGTAACGGCACGAAATAGCTGATCCAGGTATGCGTCCATTGCAGAAAGGGAGTTTATCGCGCGAGCGGAATCAATCCCGAATTCCCGATCAAGACGGAATCCACAGCCGATGCGCCTGCAACTCTTTTCGAATGTTAAAGAGAGGTCGATGAGCGTCTTCTGCATGGTCGGGATCGATATGTATCGCGTTGAGCGCACCGATTGTACCAAGGCTCCGCGGATACTATTCGCCACCTCGGTGCTGCCGGTTTCCATCATGACCGCAATTTCAGCGGAAGGGAAGGCGGGCAATACCGTGTGGGTTTCCGGCGCAATGTCTTCGAAGAACAAAAGGCCGCTTTTCCCATAGTATAGATGGGCACTGGCCCATTCCGCTTGAGAAAGCGCTTCTGGGGCAGTTTGGGGAGATATGCTGCCGCGCATTGCGCCAATCCGTATTTCCGTTCCATCCTTGGAAAGGGTGGTATGCAGTGCTTGCAATGCCTCTGCAAACCACGGACCTGCATCACACGCGTTTTTTGAAGAGCGCCACAGCAGTATGATCTGCTCGCTGTTGCCGACAGCCGGAGTACAAATCCACGCATCTGCTGTTTTCGAAAACAGGGGTCTCGCAGCATCCAAAACACCCGCTTGCATCGTTGGCAGCGGTATCTGGATACAGGCCAAATAGACTTGGTTTTTCGTGAGATAATGGATGATTTGTTCTGTCAGCGGCTCCGTTCCCTCCAGTGCAGCAAGCAAGTCGGAAAGCGCCCGGTCTGTTAGGTCTGCCCTGCGCAGCGCAGCCGTATTGAGAACCGTAACAATTCTCTGAAGCGCGTCGTTGAGCTGATCACTGTCGATCGGTTTTAGCAAATAGTCGAACACCTTTGCGTGGATCGCCTGTCGCATATAGGTAAAATCGGAAAACTCACTGAGAACGAGGATCTTACAATTCAGCGAAAGTTCTTCTATTTGCCGCAGCAATGAGCTCCCGTCGCAAGCGGGCATTCGCATATCTGTGATCAGAATATCCACGGGATACTGCGACAAAAAGGTGAGGGCTTCCAGCCCGTTGGACGCTTCCCCTGCAAGCGCCAGACCGAGCGATTCCCAGCAAATACTCTTAATGAGTCCCTTGCGAATCCATTCTTCATCTTCGACGATTAGCACTTGATAGTTCATTTTAAGCCCTTTCTGCCGGCAGCATGACGATGATGCTCGTACCAATGCCAACCTCGGTTTCAATTTGGATCTCCGCGCGGTCTCCATAGAGAAGGCAAAGACGGGAGTGGAGGTTTGCCAGACCGATGCCCTTCGCCTTTGTAGGGATTTCATTTTGGACAAACTGCGCGCGAAGCCGTTGCATTTCCTCAGGACGGATACCGCAACCGTCGTCAGAGACTTCAATATGCAGCATTTCACCGTCGAGCCAAATCCCGATCATCAGGTTTCCCTGTTCCGACCGTGCTTCCAGCCCATGCACAATCGAATTCTCAACCAGGGGCTGCAGGAATACACGCGGAAGACGGTATTCCATCACATGCTCCGGAATATCGATCTGCACATGCAGCCGTTCACCAAAACGAATCTTCTGTATGGCCAGATAGTGCCGCACATGATCGGACTCCTCGCGTACGGTGGAAACCAGAGAAGCGTCTTGTATCGTATAGCGAAGCAGACAGCCAAGCGAATGTGCAATGGTGTCAATCTGCGGAACATTGTGAAGGCTTGCCATGCTGCTGATGGATTGCAGCGCATTATAGAGAAAATGTGGGTTGAGCTGCGCCTGCAATGCACGCAGGATTGCTTCTTTTTGTCGAATGGTGAGCAGGTATTCGTTCTCAATTGCGGCCTGTAAGCGATCCATCAATGCGTTGAAGCTGCGCCCCATCTGTGCGACTTCATCCTGCCCGTGTACGGGGACGCGCACGGTCAGATGCTCTGAATCAACGCGATTCATCGCGTTTGCCATGTGCTCGAGCGGGCGGCTGAGCAAGCGCGAGAATAGGGCCGCCAGTATAACGGCAAAGAGAAGCACTGCAACGGCCGTAGCAACAATCGCATTGGAAACGGACGAAGCTTCTCGTACATACACGCCTTCCGGCACAAGCGTAATGACCCGCCAATTCAACTCCGGCACATCGGAATATGCCGTGATAAATGTCTCTTTGTCCATGCGCAGAGCCGTCGCGCTTTCGGATCCGTCGATATGTTCCATCAGCGCGTCCGGCAACTGCCCAACGATGTGTGTACCCGTGGAATCGAATATGATGTTTCCATCATAATCTGCAACATACACCAAAGGCTCATCGTCAGTGGTGATGGCTTCCGCCATGCGCGCGCATCCGCTCAAATCCATGGTAATATACATCACACCGACCGGCTCATAATGCGACTCTGTATTGACGATCTTGCGAGCAACGCCATAGACGTAGGGCGCATTGTCCGAACTCTTGGTACGCAGAGGCATGTGCTTGTCTGTCGGCAGTGCGATCATTCCGTCTTTCCAACCCGCAACGCTTTCGTATAGCCGTAAGAAGCTCTCCGGCGTCGCACAATCGTAGCAGTTGCGGTAATACCCCGCCTCGTCTCGCGTGCAGTAGGTGAGACGGCCATCGAGATCGATGTAGATGATGCTGTAGATATCCGTGCGGCTGGACAGCTTGGACAGAAATACTGTCTGCAATAGATCTGCATAGTCGGCAGGGCTTATGTCCTCGTCACGACGTGCACTGCTCTTCAGATAACTGCGAAATCCGTTGTCAAGATATATGGACTGATAAATTGTGTTGATTTGTGAGGCGGTCGTTTCCAACTGCTCTGCTCCCAGCACAGCCAGACTCGTATTGAACGTGCCGGATTGTTCACGAATCACAGACAGAGCCTTCTGATGCGTGACAACAGTTACAATGCCGAGCGCAGCCAGCAGCACCGCCAGCACGGCGACAATCAGTTTGTACCGTATTCTTCGAAACCGTTTCATTGAACCGACCTGCGTTTTCTTTTATTATAGCAAGCAAACGGGCATATGCGTATCGTATCTGAAGGAAAGTTAAATCTATTAAAGGACAGGCTAAATCATTATAGTCAGTTATTGGTACAATATAGAGGACATATCCAGTCAAATCAAAAAAAGGAGAGAGAAAAATGAAACGTTTCGTCGCAATTCTGTTGACAGCCCTCATGGCGCTTTCCCTGTTCACCGCCTGTACGGCCGAGCAGTCGCCGACAGGCGAACCCGCTGTGCCGAAAACCGCAGAAGAGGCGGCATCCTCGGAGCCGGCGGCCGAGTCCGCAGAGCCGGAGACCGTTACGTTGCACCTGTTTCATCAAAAGCAGGAGGCACAGGAAACCTTTGCAAAAATTATTGAGGAGTTTGAAAAAGAGTATCCTTATATTACCATCGAGCAGGAGATCGTTACAAATGATCCTGCGGCCGTACTGAGAGCCCGCTTGGCCACCGATGAGGTGCCGGACATCTTCCAGGGCGCGCTCGATACAATGGATATCGCCAAGGGCGGCTATATCCTGGATATCTCTGGTGAACCGTTCCTTGACAACATCAATGCAGCCGCCGTGTCCTCCTCTTCATTCACGGATGCGGACGGCCACACCTGGGCGCTTCCCATCGATGGCAGCTGTATCTGCGTGTTTTACAATAAGGATATCTTTAACCGGTATGGGCTCACGCCGCCCACCACGCTCGATGAATTTGACACTCTGCTGAGCACGCTCCGTGAAAACAACGTGACTGCGTTTGCACTTGGATTCAAAGATGCCTGGACGATCAAACCGGCGTCATTGTGCCTTGCGTCGCCCGCTGTATATGCCAAGTATGCCACATGGGACGCTGAAAAAACAGCCGGGAACACATCCTTTGCCGAAACGCCGGAGTGGACCGTCGTCTTTGAACAACTCAAAAAAATCTATGAAAACGGCAACACCAAGACTGCGTTTGATACGGATTACAACGGCGCTTGTGCCATGATCGCACAGGGTGAAGCGGCAATGATGGCCAACGGCCTTTGGGCTCTCGAACCAATTCGCTCCATAAATCCCGATGTGAACTTGGGAATCATGGCATTGCCTGTATCCGACAATCCTGCGGATACAAAACTGCATCAATTCCCCGACTTTGGTCTGTCCATTTCCGCAAGCACGCCGCACGCCGAGGAATGCAAGCTGTTCTTCGAGTTTTTGACCCGAAAGGAGATCGCTGAGATGTGGAGCAATTCCGCCAAGCTGTTCTCTGCCGTCAAAGGCGTGTCCGTCAATTTTGACCCGGTTGCAGCGGATGTAACCGACTATATCAATAAAGGAATGGTCTGTACGCAGGCCGACCGTGGCTGGCCCACCGCCTTCCATGCAGAATATGAGGCGAGTCTGCCAAACTATATTTTGGGACATACGACCATCGAGAAGACAATGGAAACACTGGATGCAGCATGGGATGCCGCGGTGAAGGCTGCCGGCTGATTTGAAAAAGCGTATACCTAACGTTCGGGGCGGTATCACCGGAGTGATGCCGCTCCGAACCCCTACCATTGTGAAGGAGCACCCCCATGCACAGGAGAAATCGCGCAGAAACTCTGACGTATCTTATGTTCCTCGTGCCCGCGATTACGGCGTTTACGATTTTTTTCATCGTTCCTTTTCTCCAGAGCTTGTATCTGTCCTTTACGGATGCATACGGCTATAACCAAACGCAGAACTTCATTGCTCTGGACAATTATCGGGAAGCGCTCAGCAATCCCGGCTTCCGTCGCGCCATGCTGGTAACGTGCAAATATACCATATTTGTCACCATTTTTACAAACATACTGTCGCTCTCGCTTGCGTTGCTGCTTGATGGAAACGTCCGTTGCAAAAAGCTATTCCGAGCCGTATTCTTTCTGCCGAATTTGATGAGCCTTATTATCGTGAGCTTCGTGTTTGTGTTCCTCTACGGTGATGTGTATCGCTCTCTGATTGAATTGCTGCATATTCCTGAAAAAGCATATATCAGCTGGTTAGGCAATGAACGGCTGGCACTTTACTCGATGGGCATTGCGGCGGTTTGGCAGTGCGCCGGATACTATATGCTGATCTATATCGCAGGACTGCAGAGCATTCCGCCGGATCTGATCGAGGCTGCGCGTATTGACGGAGCCTCTGCAGCAGACATCATTTTTCGCATCAAGCTGCCGATGCTCTCACCCGTAATTATAATGAACACGATCCTTTTGATCACTGCCGGGTTCAAAACCTTTGATTTTCCGATGGCCATGACTTCGGGCGGACCTGCCGGCGCAACCACGACAATCGCCCTGTATATCTATAATACGGGCTTCCGTTCCAATCGCACCGGCTATGCGACCGCGCAATCGGTCCTGCTGTTTCTTA
>HF985515.1:27600-37077 GCA_000432015.1 Clostridium sp. CAG:1024
TCATCTGCCCCACCACCGCCTGCATGTATCTCTATCAGAACAGGAGGGAAAAGAAGGATGCGCAATAAATGCAAAGGCAGCTTCAAGCTTCTGCACGCCGGCAGCGGTATCGGGGTGACGGTCTTTGCCGCGGTCGTTGCAGCCGTATTCTTCTTCCCGGTAGGCATAGCGCTGCTCAATTCGTTCAAAGATAAGGGCGAGATCCTGCGTTCAGCGCTCTCTCTGCCCTCCGGTTTTTATCTGGAGAATTATCGAATCGTTCTGACGGAATCAAACTTTCCGCGCGCGTTTCTAAACAGCTGCCTTGTTACCGGCGGTGGTATTGTATTAAATTTGATCGTTAGCGCAATGGCAGGGTATGCGCTTGCCAGATGGCGCTCGCGTTGGTCTGGTTTCCTTACGGTGTTTTTGCTTTCGTCCATGTTCGTTCCGTTTCATACGATCATGATTGCGCTGCTTAAAACCGCAAAAGCCTTTCATTTGACAGGAAAACTCTGGGGCCTGATTTTGATTTACTGCGGGCTGCAATGCCCGATACCCATTTTTCTTGTCAAGGGGTTTGTTTCGACGGTGCCGCGGGAGCTGGAGGAGGCTGCCATGATAGACGGGTGCGGAACGGCAAAACTGTTCCTTACGATCGTGCTGCCCATGCTGCGGCCGATCCTGGCAACAATAGCTGTGCTCAATGCGCTATGGATATGGAATGATTTTCTGCTGCCCTATTTGGTGCTGGCAAAGCCTTTGACAATCCCTTTGAGTCAGATGTACTTTTATGGGCAGTATAATCAGCAATGGCATTTAATTATGGCCGGCTTTGTTGTTTCCACAATCCCGGTTGTAATCTTCTTCCTTTGTATGCAGAAACACATAATTCGGGGGATCGCCGCAGGGGCAGTAAAGGGCTGATATATGGATTCAAAGCATTGTCTTACGGAATATGATCGCATCTATATGGTGATAACCGACCGTTTCTTTGACGGAGACAAACGAAACAATGGCGTCCTCGGCTGCGAGTACCGACCCGGTCAACTCCACTATTATCAGGGAGGCGATTGGAATGGGCTGGAACAGAAGCTGGACTATATCAAGGCGCTCGGCTTTACAGCCGTTTGGATTTCGCCGCCGCAGGACAATGCGCTGTTCAGCCGTTCGGGTGATGAGGCGGGATATCACGGCTACTATACACGTGATTTCAATCGAACCAACCCGCACTTTGGAACCGAGCAGGAACTCCGACACCTCATGAACGAGGCAGAAGCACAGGGACTCAAAGTCATTCTTGATGCACAGCTCAATCATACTGCGGGATTCTTGAATGAGAAAACCTGGAATTATGACAGCGCATATGCTCGTCCGGCTCCGCCGTTTGACAATCCTGTCTGGTATCACCACATGCCGCACATCCGGGACTTTGATGACGAAATGGAACGGCGATACGGCAGCTTGGGCGGGCTCGATGATTTGGCGCAGGAAAACCCGGCCTGCTTTGAGGCACTGCTGAAAGCCTACTGGCAGCCGGAACTTAACAAAGGTTGGTTTTCTTACGGCTTTGCGGGCGCAAGGTTAGATGCCGTGATGGAGATTCCGGAACGATACCTTTCGGCCTTTGAACAGCATATTGGGAAGCCGTGCTTTGGAGAGGCCTATACCGGGCTTGTTTCTGTCAATGCCCCGTATCAGCGGGCAATTTGGAGTGTGCTTGATTATCCCTTGCATTTTAGAATGCATAACGTGTTTTATGAGAATGCAGACTGGAGCAAGATACAGGAGATTTTCGATCAGGACGGCGAATATCGCGCCCCGAACCGTCTGTTGACATTTCTCGACAACCATGACCGCCAACGTTTTTTGGGCAATGCCGGCGACAACTACGATAAGCTGCGCATGGCGCTGGCTTTTCTGTACTGTATCCGCGGGATCCCGATCCTCTATTATGGAACAGAGCAGGCAATGGGCGCCGACTGGCGGTATACCGATGAGCTCGTGAACGATGTCAATCGACAAATGATGCCGGCATTCGATACGCAAGCCCCTTTGTTCATGTGGATCAAACGACTGAATGAAATCCGTGAGACCCATGCCGTCCTGTTTGCAGAAGGCGAACAGCGCACGCTGTACTGCCAAATCGGCGACCCGGTTTATGCCGTTCAGCGCAGACGCGAGGGGGAGGAAATACTCGTTGGCGCATTCAATAATTCGCCGATATGGCAAACGCGGCTTTTGCCGTTGCCGAACGCAGAAAACGTCAACTGCTTGTATGATTTGCTGGATACATCATACAAAGCGCGTGTTTTCCGGGGGAAACTGCTCCTTGCATTGCCGCCGTTTGGCGCACGGTTGCTGGTTGCAAAAACGGATTCCAAATGGATGCCGCCGCCGAAAGCGCAGACTGTTTTGCGTTTTCGATGCGACTGCGGATGGGGCAATTACCTGACAGTCCGCGGAGATACGCCGCCGCTTTGCTGGGAACGGGGAATTCGATGCGATACTATCGCTCCGGATCTTTGGCAATGCACATTGGAACGCCCGAAAGAAGGGAAGATCCAATACAAGGCGCTGCTCAATGATGCGGTTTGGGAAACAGGAGAAAACCATACGGTACAGGTCCACACTTGCGCGGAAAACAGGCCGGCATTCTAGACTACGCCTTCAGGAGACAAATGGCATAATGAAGCTGATACATCAATCATCATGGAGAATTCTCAGTGTCGGCATGATATCAGCGACAAAGCGTAGCTATCTAAGAGCCAACGCTATGAGGTCAAAAACGAGAAGGGGTTGCCGTCTGGAAACATAACTCGGGAAAAGGAAGCGGGCTGGAGGGATCCATGGAGTGTATCAAACGCGGCATGGATACGTTGGGGCATAAGGTGTTTGCACCACACCATACAGCCGGAACGAAGCGGCGACGGCAAATGGAGGAATATGTGCGTCCGTTCCCATAAAATGAAGAAGCGATGTACTAGAAGCGATGTACTACGGGCTCATCCTCCTGACATAGGCCGGCGAGGGTTCGTTGTTCTCAAGAGAAGTACCATTTCGGAGCCTCCGTATCATCGGGTATCAGAGAGTATGTGCAGATTGATGGGAATCGGGTTCTTCAAGCGATGATTCTATTCTGCAATTTTTCCCATGCTCTGCGTTTGTGATGCACCAGAGCGCAAAGGGCAGGAAACCGCTGCGGCACCGTGCCGCGGCGATTGTTTTATTACGCTCAACATACAAAAACAGTCTATACTGCGGACTTTTCGAACAAAAAAAGAACGCCGACTCTCTATATCAGCGTTCTTTGCTTGGTAGCGGCGATCTGACTCGAACAGATGACACTCCGGGTATGAACCGAATGCTCTAGCCAACTGAGCTACGCCGCCATGCCGTGTTTTTCGCGTGCTTGATTAGTATAATATACTGCAAACCGTTTGTCAAGTGTGCTATACTATAAATATTACATAATTTGGAGGTTGCTTTCATGAAGCATGAAGAACGAGCGCGCGAGCTGTTCCTTTCTGGCTATAATTGCGCACAGGCAGTCGCGGGTGCATTTGCGGAGGAGTGCGGCTTGACGTTGGAAGAAGCGGTACGCGCGACGGCAGCGCTTGGCGGAGGCGTCGGCGGCATGCGGGAAGTGTGCGGGGCGGTACTCGGCATGGGCGTCGCCCTCGGACTGAAAGAGGGAAGCAGCGAGCCTAAAGACCGCGCTGCGAAGGCTGCGCTTTATGCGCACATGCAAGCGCTCAGCGCGAAGTTCCGCGAAGAGAACGGGTCGATCGTGTGCCGCGAGCTGCTGGAAAGGGCGAAGACTGCCGCGGCTTCTATGCCCGCAGAGCGCGATGCATCCTATTATAAGAAACGTCCTTGCGCAGAGCTTGTCGCATGCGCCGCAAGATTGATCGAGGAGAACACAGAGAAAAGCGCGGACTGAGTCGCTGCGTTTGCTGTTTGCCGGATAAAAAGAGGGAAGGCCGAAGGCCTTCCCTCTCTGTGTATTGCTCTGCTTAGCGGAGAAGCTGCAGCACCTTCTCCGAGTATTCCGCGGGATCCTCGGGCAGAATGCCTTCGATGAGCTGCGCTTGCGTAAAGAGCACGTCGGCGTACGTTTTGAGCGTGTCCGTATCTCCGGACGCTTGGAGAGCTTCCAGCTTCGCAAACAAAGGGTGATCGGCGTTCAGTTCGAGCACGCGATCCGCCTTGACTTTGTTTTCGACCGGCATTGCGTTCAGCACCTTCTCCATACCGATGGAGAGCGGACCATCGGAAGACAGGCAAACCGCATGATTCTTTAAGCGACTGCTGAGACGTACGTCTTTTACCTTCCCCGAGAGCGCTTCACGCAGAGTATCCAGCAGAGGCTTGCTTGCCTCCGCCTGCTCTTCCGAGGCCTTCTTTTCCTCTTCGGTCTCGAGGGAAAGCTCGCCGCTGGTGACGGATTTGAATTCCTTTTCAGCGAACGTATGCAGGATTGTCAGCGCAAACTCGTCCACATCATCCGTCAAGAAGAGAACGTCATATCCTTTTTCTTCAAGCCGGTCGAGCTGCGGCATCGCCTTGATACGCTGAATGGTCTCGCCGGCCGCATAGTAGATCGCGGTTTGACCTTCAGGCATGGCATCGACATATTCTTGCAGCGTGATCAGCTTGTCCTGTTTCATGGAGTGGAACAGGAGCAGGTCGCGAAGCAGCTCGCTGTGCATGCCGTAGTCCATGTAAGTGCCGTATTTGAGCTGCAAACCAAATGCGCGGAAGAAGGTTTCATATTTCTCGCGATCGTTCTTCAGCATGGCGAGCAGCTCGGACTTGATCTTCTTCTCGATATTGGAAGCAATAACCTTGAGCTGGCGATCGTGCTGCAGCATTTCACGGGAAATATTCAGAGACAGATCCGGCGAATCCACAAGCCCGCGCACAAAGGAGAAGTAGTCCGGCAGCAGATCGGCGCATTTGTCCATGATCAAAACGCCGTTCGCATAGAGCTGGAGCCCCTTTTCATAGGCCTTGCTGTAATAGTCATACGGCGCGTGCGACGGGATGAACAGCAGGGCATTATAGCTGACGGCGCCTTCGGCGCTTGTGTGAATGGTGCGCAGAGGCGCTTCATAATCGCTGAAACGATCGGTATAGAAGTTGTTATAGTCGCTTTCGGTAAGTTCGCTCTTTTGCCGTTTCCAGAGCGGAACCATCGAGTTGATCGTTTCGACCTCGGTATAGGTCTCATACTCATCGGAATCTTCTTTTTTTCGGCTCTTTTCAAGCTCCATTTGGATCGGATACCGAATATAGGACGAGTATTTTTTGATGAGCTGCGTCAAGCGATACTGCTCAAGATACTCGCTGTAGTGCTCGTCCTCCGTATCGTCTTTGAGCTCCAAAATGATGTCCGTGCCGTGCGTGTCGCGCTTCGCAGCGGAGACGGAGAAACCCTCCGCGCCTTCACTCTTCCACTGGTAGGCTTCCTCGGCGCCGTATGCGCGGCTAACGACGGTAACGCGCTTTGCGACCATGAAGGCGGAATAAAAGCCGACGCCGAACTGACCGATGATCTCGGTCTCCTTCTGGTCCATCGCGTGTTCTTCTTTAAAGCGGAACGTGCCGCTGTCCGCGATCGTGCCGAGGTTTTGCACAAGCTCTTCCCGCGTCATGCCGCAGCCGTTGTCGGAGATCGTCAATGTACGGTTCGTTTTGTCAGGGCGGATCTCGATACGGAAGTCGCTTGTATTCATTCCTGTCGCGCCATCGGTCAAAGAGCGGTAATAGAGCTTGTCGATCGCATCGCTGGCGTTGCTGATCAGCTCGCGCAGGAAGATCTCTTTATGGGTATAGATGGAATTGATCATGAGGTCAAGAAGCCGCTTGGATTCGGCCTTAAACTTTTGCAGTGCCATATTTTCACACATCCTTATGAAAAAATTAAGTGTTAGCACTCAACGAATCCGAGTGCTAACACTATTATAACGCGCGCGGTATAAAAAACAATCCGAACAAATGTGATAAAGTTGAAAACTCGTCTACGGGCGAAGCGTTTCCGCCTCGGAACGGATTGGGTGACGGTCATTATAGACGCACCAGAGCGTTATGGCTGCGACAACCAGAGCGCCGCTGACCAGGGAAAGCGTCCCCGGGAGCTCGCCAACGGTTAGAAACACCCAAACGGGGTTCAGGAGCGGCTCAAGCGTTGCGAGCAGGGAGCATGCCAGCGGCGGGCAGGCGCGCAGCGCCAAAGCGTATAAGATGTAAGAAACGCCGACCTGAAACACACCGAGCAAAAGGAGACAGCCTACGGTCTCGAGCGTGAATACCGGCGAGGTTGTAAGGAAAAAGGGGAGACCGATAAGCGCGCAAAGAAGCTGCGCCTGCAAAAAGCCGTTCAGTCGCTCCACTTCATCGGCATCGCCGGAAGCAACGAGGTTCAGCGTGAAGAAAAGCCCGGAAAATAGCGCGACAACATTTCCAATCGCCGCGCCCCCGCCGAGGTCGCCGAAAAAGAACATGCCGATCCCCAGCGTCGTGACGATCACAATGCCGTAATCCGCCGCACGGAACCGCTGCTTTCGGAAGATCGCGCAGTAGAGCAGAAAGAACATCGGCCCGGTGTATTGGATAACGACGGCGTTGGCTGCGGTCGTGAGCTTCGTCGCGGAAACGAAACAAACAAATAGCCCGGCAACGCCGGTTGCGACGAGCAGAGTTTGCTTTGAGAGCTTGAAAGGAATGCGCCTGCATCGCATATAGAGGAAAATCGTAACCCCGGCGATCAGGCCGCGCGCGCCGACGAGCGCAATGGCATTCCAGGGAACGAGTTTGATGAGCATACCGCCGGTGCTCCAAAGCACTGCGCAAAGAAGCATCCGAAGGATCGCCCGATGCCGTTCGTTCATGTGTCCCGCCGAATAGCCTTGCTTAGGATCGATCATGAAGCATCTGCGCATACCCGAGCGGCGAAAATCCGTTTCGACGATACAGCGCGGCTGCACGGACATTGTCCGGCTCGACCTCCAGACGGATGGCCTTGACGCCCGCGGGCAATTCATCGTTCAGGCAGCGGAGAAAGCGACTGCCGATCCCAAGCCCCTGATATGCGGGGCGCACATACAGCTCGTCCAGCCATGCTGCAAGACCGCCTGCCTCCTGCGAGAAATAGTAGAAAACGAGCGCATATCCTGCGATACGCTCATCCGTCTCGGATACGGTCAATAGCCAGCCGTCCAGGTACGGACTGTCGGCCATGAGTTCGTCAAAGGCAGCGGAAAAGTGTGTTTCCGGTACGGCGTGAAGCACAGCCGGAGAAGCATAGAACTCCTTTGCAAGCGTGAGATAGGTCTCCCGATCCTCGGGACAAAATCGTCGCATTCGTATAACTCCTTCCCGCACGGACGCAGATGCCGGGTACTGGTCGGCGGTCGGCCGCGCAAACAAAGGTAATCATATCAAAAGCGCGTTGTTCTGGCAAGACGAATACGTCACCCAAAATAACAAAATGAGTTGACAATAGAACAATAGAATCCTATACTGTTGAAAAAAAGCGTTGGGAAGGACAGGACATGTATCGGACGAATACGTTTGGCAGCGCAAGAGAATTGTCGAAAATCGGGCTTGCGGCGGCATTGATTGCAATTTCTTCCTGGATCAGTATCCCGGCAACCGTGCCGTTCACGATGCAAACCTTTATGGTGTTTCTCGTTTGTGCCTTGTTGGGCGGAAAGCGGGGAACATACGCCGTACTTGTATATCTTCTGCTCGGCGCGTTCGGTCTGCCGGTGTTTTCCGGCTTCCGCGGCGGATTTCAAGCGCTTGTCGGTCCAACGGGCGGTTATCTGGTCGGTTTTCTTGCAGCTGCGCTGCTGCTGTGGGCGACGGAGCGCCTTCACAGAAGAAACCCTTGGCCTCTTGCGGCGTGTATGCTGCTCGGACTATTTGTCTGCTATGCCTTCGGAACGGCTTGGTATATGACCATGCAAAAAGCGGAGTGGGCAAAAGCGACAGTGACCTCCGTTTTGACCGTCATGGTATTCCCATACCTGATCCCGGATCTCATCAAAATCGCGTTGGCGGTCGTTCTGTCGGAGAAGCTGCGCCGCGTTCTCGGCGGCATTTTGGATTAGGACGAAGCGTCTTGCAGGCGGAGCGTGATTTCACCGCTGCGCAGGACCTCCGACGTGCCGTCGTCAAACGTGACCATGAGACCGCCGTGGTCGTCGATCCCCGTCGCGAGCGCATCAAAGGCGGAATCCCCGCGGAAAAAGCGTACACGGCGGCCGAGCACGAGCGAGCAGCGCCGGTAGTCGGCAAGATAGGATTTCTCGGCGGGAGCGGCGGCAAAGCCCGAAAGCTCAGAAACGATTTCAGCGATGAATTGATTTTTAGTGCAGCGCAGCGCGCCCAGCGCACCGGCCGTTTCTTTGAGTTCTTCCGGGAAACCGCTCGTTGACAGATTGAGACCGATCCCGACAACAACGCTTTCCACCGTGCCGCTCTCCAGCCCGGTGACGGCCTCGGTCAAGATCCCCGCGATCTTTCGATCCCCGAGGTAGACATCATTGACCCACTTGATTTTCGGCGCAGCGTCCGAATACCGTTCGATCGCACGCACGACGGCGACTGCGGCAGCTGCGGTCAGGGAGATCAAATCGGAAGCATCGCCCTTGGGGTGGAGGACGAGCGAGAAATAGACGCCGGTTTCCGCCGGCGAGTAGAAACTGCGCCCGCGGCGGCCGCGCCCGCCCGTCTGCTGCTCGGCGGCAAGCAGAGCGTCCCCGCTCAACCCTGCGGCAAGCAAGCGCTTTGCCTCACTGTTGGTCGAGTCGATGACGTCATAGCAAAAGACCTCGCACGAACAGCCCCTTTCGCCAAGCGCAGCGCGCAGTCCGGCGGCGGAAATTCTGTCCGTACTGTCTGCAAGACGGTATCCGCGGCGCGGTGCGGAACGAATGTCGTATCCATCGGAGCGCAGGGACTCGACCGCCTTCCAAACGGCGTTGCGCGATACGCCGAGCCACGCTGCAAGCGCCTGACCGGAAAGATCTTCGCCGCGGTGTGATTCCAGCGCATAGAGTAGTGCATCCCGAAGCTGCATACCATTGCCTCCAAAGCTCTATGATGCTCTATTGTAGCATACGGGGCATGTATCGGCAAATCAAAGCGTCCGCATGACCGATCGAATCACCCGTAAAGGAGTACGCCTCGCGCCGGGTACTGTCGACAATGGACATCGCATTCTGCCCCAAAGCAGAGCTTAGTCTGCATGCGACATATTTACAGTTTCCCGTTGCAGAAAAGTATAAGATCATCTGGTTCCTCCACGTTGTGTGACGTAAAGAGCATCTTAGCGGCATCCTGCCATGTCAATAGCGCCTATATGAAACGGTCGCAGCAGGGGAACCGCTGCGACCGTGCTTTGCAGATCCGACGGCGCCTTTTATATCGCGATCCCGAGATCGCGCACAAAGAAACCGATCACTGTTTGTTCTGCCTGTATTCCTGCTG
>HF985515.1:37105-40719 GCA_000432015.1 Clostridium sp. CAG:1024
AACGGCAGAGCCTTTGATTCTCGGAGGAGAAACCGGTGAGCAGGAGTGGGTTTTTCGCAGAGAGCACAGAATACAGCTCGTTGATCACCATGTCGTTGAGATTCTTTGCGGAAAGCGCAACGCAGCGCCCATCCAACAAACATGCCTTAAGGGATTTGCCGATCGGGATAAACATATATCGCAGATCCGTCGAAAAGACCCAGACAAGATCCTCGTAAGGCATCGCCAATCCGGTTTCCTTGGAGAAGAGATAGTGATCGGTGAGAACCAGACCCTGACTGTCAAAGCGCAGTGCAGTCGCAGAGACAAACTCTGCCTCCGCGTTTGTTCCTTCCAGCGCGCGCAGCGATTTTTTCGAATGCGATTGTCTGATGCCGAAGGAGATCGCAAGGGTCAGGAGAACCGTACCGAAAACGATCGCCGCCGCATAGAAAGCGGAACCGCCGCCCGGCCTCTGATACCCGTCGAGATAGGTGTGACCAAAGCCTTCATAGTATTCGCTTGTGGGCACGTTATACATCTCCGCCAGATTCTTTGCGTCGTCCGACGGGAATGTATGTGTGACGCCGGGAAGCCGTATCGGGGCGGGGACAGGCGCATTTGCGTCATCGCTGTAGGAGTATTCTACAATATCGCGAAATCCTTCGTATTCTCTATCGGTCAAACGAACAACGAACCAGTTGTCGTCCGTATCCACGGCTTCATAATATGTGTAGCTGCTGTCGCCGGTGACCTTGAGGACCCATGTTGTCATGAGCTGTACGTCGATATAGGAGTACTGCCCGCTCGGCGCATCGATCGTCATTTGAACGGGGTCTGGTATCGGCTGATGATCCTTGATCACGGCGCCAGCAACGGAGCCGATAAAGAGCACGAACACGACTGCCAGTATGGCGATGTAACTCTTACTCGGAGCAAAGAAACGGTACATCTGACTGTTGCGATCCATAAAACCTCCAAAACGACAATTTCTATATTCTAAGTATAGCGTAGCGAACGGCTAAAACGCAAGGAGAAAACCTGGCTTTACCTTGTGCGTCCAGACATGGTAAAATAAATTCTCAGAGGAAAAGATATGAAGATACGGACACGGCAGATCAGAATCAACAAAGAAATGGAAGGCTGCACGGCGGAGAGCATTCTTGCACGGGAATTCGGCATGGCCGGCGCGCGCATTTCCAGACTGAAGCGCAGCAATTCCGGCGTGTGCCTGAACGGTATCCGGGCATATACGACGGCGCGCGTACATGCAGGCGATCTTCTTTCGGCGGAGATCGGGGATGATCCGCCGCGCCCGACTGCGGAGCCGGTCGAAATGCCGCTTGATATTGTGTATGAGGACGAGGATCTGCTGATTCTCAACAAGCCTGCCGGGCTTGCCGTACAGCCGACACGCGACCCGAATGAGATATCGCTGGAACACGGTCTTGCTGCATATCTTCAAAACGGAGACGTCGCGCACCCGGCCAGCAGATTGGACAAAGGGACGACCGGGCTGATGACCGTGGCAAAGAGCGGATATGTACACGAGCTCCTTCGCAGAAAAATGCACACAGCAGAGTTCCGCCGTGAGTATCGCGGGATTTGTATCGGGACTCCGGCGCCGCACGCGGGCAGGATCGAACTGCCGATCGGGTTTTATGAGGGATCCAGCTATCAGCGAGCGATCCGGCCGGACGGCGCACCGTCGCTCACGGAGTATGAAACGCTTGAGATACTGGCGGGGATGGCGCTGCTGCGACTCATCCCGCACACGGGGCGAACGCATCAGCTGCGCTTGCATATGGCGGCGATCGGATGCCCGCTTGCTGGTGATTTTCTATACGGGACAGAGAACCGGGAACTGATCCAACGCCCCGCGCTCCATTCGTATGAACTTTGGCTCGTACAGCCGGTGACCGGAGAACCACTGCACTTTATCGCCCCCATTCCCGAGGATATGCGAAAGATCTTGACATCGTAAAACCTGCACGAAAGAAAGGGGCTTTCGTGAAGCAGCTGCGGAGGAGGCAACAAAATGATTGCATGGATACAAAGCTTCGATTGGAAGACGTTACATTGGCTGCATGACACACTGCGATGCGGCGTCATGGATTTTGTTATGCCCTGCATCACCGCGTTGGGAAACGGCGGCGCTATATGCGTATTTCCACACAGATGTCATGACTTCCGTATTGATAGGGATGGCGATCGGAATGTCGGCGATTCTGGCAGGGAGAACGATAGCTCGCACAAAGATATAAACGGAGAAAGAAATACGCCGCAGCGGATCCTTTCCGCTGCGGCGCTCTCATTATGAATTATTTGGGGCAGAAGCGAGACCCGATTTTGCATTTCACCGCCGTCTCTTTGTCCAATCGTTACAAAGATCGTTGATGCGCCGCGTCATATTTTCGAGATCGCGATTCGATTTGTTCCCGCCTGCGCCGATGAGCTTTGTCAAGCGCTCGAGAGCAAGCAGCAGTTTTGCATAGGCGCTCTTTGGAGACGGCTTTTCCGCTGCCGCTGCGGCGGACGCAGTGCTTTGCGCGGATAGAGATTCGGGCTTTTCCCTGACGGGAATGCCTTCTGTCAGACGGAGCGGTTTGCCGGTCAGAAGGTCGAAGCACGTTCCGGAATACGGCGCGATTGCCGGAATCCCGAATTCCTCAGAGAGTCGTTTTGCCAACCCGGCGCATACGGCGTCTTCACCGTGATTGATAAACGTCATACGCGGCTTGGGCGAGAAATGACGGATCCAGCGGAGCAGCTCGTGTACGTCTCCATGACCGCTGATGCCGGGAAGCGACAGAATCTCCGCCTGCACCGCAATGCTCTCACCGAAGATTTTTACTTCTTTTGCGCCTTCGACAAGCGCACGCCCAAGCGTGCCGTTGGCCTGATAGCCAACAAACAGCACGGTAGATTCCGGACGCCAGAGATTGTGCTTCAAATGGTGCCGGATGCGTCCGGCCTCGCACATGCCGCTTGCGGAAATGATGACCTTTGGCGTAGGCTCTGTGTTGATCGCAATGGATTCGTCCGCAGTGGAAGCGGTGATAAGCCCGGAAAAGCCGATTGGGTTTATGCCACGCTGTAAAAGCGAGGTCGCTTCTTCATCATAGCAGTATTCCGCATTGTCAACAAAAACGCGCGTTGCCTGGATCGCGAGTGGACTGTCAACGTAGACGGGAAAGCCGTCGTGACCGTGAACGAGTCCCTGTTCCTTGATATGTCGGATAAAGTATAGCATCTCCTGCGTCCGTCCGACCGCAAACGACGGGATCACTACGTTGCCTCCGCGATCGAGCGTTCGCTGTAAAACCTCTGCAAGCGCTGAAGCGTAGTCCGGCGGCGGCGTGTGCTCGCGATCGCCGTAGGTGGACTCCATCACCGCATAGTCGGCCTCTGCGAGAAATTGCGGATCGCGGAGCAGCGGTTGGTTGATATTCCCAATATCTCCGGAGAAAACGATCTTTCGCGTTTCGCCATTCTCGGTCAGCCAGATCTCGATGGAAGAGGAACCGAGCAAATGCCCGGCGTCCGTGAAGCGGATGTCGATGCCCTCGGCAAGCGTGAAACGATCATTGTAGCGATGCCCGCGGAACAGGCCGAGCACACCCTGAGCGTCATGC
>HF985515.1:40754-47708 GCA_000432015.1 Clostridium sp. CAG:1024
TCTACGGGAGCGGCTCCGCGGCGGATCGCCTTGCGCGATTTCCATTCCGCATCGGATTCCTGAATGTGCGCGCTGTCCAGCAGCATGATGTCGGAGAGATTTTTTGTTGTGACCGTGGAATGCACCTCGCCGTGAAAACCGTTTTTAAACAGCAAGGGCAGCAGGCCGGAGTGATCGATATGCGCATGGGTCAGAAGCACATAGTCGATTTCCGACGGCAGAATGGGAAGAGGTTCGTTTTCAAACGTGTTTTTTCCCTGTTCCATGCCGTAGTCGATCAGCAAATGTTTGTCGCAGGCCGCAAGATAGGTGCAGCTGCCCGTGACCTCATGCGTCGCGCCGAGAAATGTCACTTCCATGGTGAAATCAACTCCTGTGTTTCATTCGAGCCGCAAGCGCGTGTTATAATCTGTGTTCGGCGCCGCAACATGTGTTATTAGTATACCATGAAACAAACGGTTTGCACAGGCTGACCTAAATCGTGATGAGAAGGGAATTCACGTTGACGCATTTTGGAACGCCATGCTATACTGTTGAAAATATGGGAAAGCGTCTGCCGCGAGAGCAAACCTAGGGAAGGATTCCTCTCGTAGACTGTGGCCGCCGGGCGTTGTATTTGTGCAGCGCTGCGGACGGCCTTTGTAGGCTTTTCGGCATTCTGATTTTGAAAGGGTCCGCGCAGTATGAGCTTAATCGAACTGCTTTTGGTCGCCATAGGGCTTTCCATGGACGCATTTGCCGTCTCCATTTGCAAGGGGTTATCCGTAAAAGAGGTCAAATTGAAACACGCTGCTGCGGTGGGTTTGTACTTCGGCGGGTTTCAGATGTTGATGCCGGTCATCGGCTACTATCTCGGTGTAAACTTTCAGCATCTCATTGAACGGTTCGACCATTGGGTCGCATTCGGCCTTTTGGTGCTGATCGGCATTTCCATGATACGCGAGGCGCTTGGAAAGCCGGAAGAGCTGAACGATGATTTTTCATTTCGAACGATGCTGCTGCTGGCGCTTGCGACAAGCATTGACGCACTTGCCGTCGGCGTGACGTTTGCATGCCTGCAGGTACGTATACTGCCGGCGTCATTTTTGATCGGCGCGACGACATGTCTGCTTTCGGCGCTCGGCATCAAGATCGGGAACGTATTCGGCATGAAATACAAAGCGAAAGCGGAGTTGCTCGGCGGCGCGATCCTGATCCTTATGGGCATCAAGATCCTATTGGAGCATCTCGGCGTACTGGGCGGTTAATGCGGGTAGGACCGCCGGACACGGCGGACCGGCGATTAACAAGACTTATTGGAGGTTTGACAGATGGAGTTTTTTGAAACAGTACAGAAACGGCACAGCTATCGCGGCGCATTTTGGGACAAACCCATTCCGGACGCGGACATTCGGCGGATTCTGCAAGCGGGGATATCAGCTCCATCCGGGTATAACGCGCAGACAACGCGCTTTGCGGTCGTGACGGAGCCGGAGCTGCTGCGGGAGATCGCGGCGCTCATGGAAACGCCTGTTCTGCAAACAGCCAAGGCCGTCATCGTTCCGCTGTCCGAGTACGTTCCGCAAAAGGCGGGGCTTGTGTTCGAAACAGAGGATTATGCGGCGTCGGTCGAGAATATTCTGCTGGCGATTACCGCGCTCGGCTATGCAGGGGTGTGGATGGACGGCTTTGCAAAGCTGGGCGACCACGCGGAAAAGATCGCACAGATTTTGAATGCACCGGAGAATCTGCATGTCCGTGCGCTGATTCCCTTTGGCGTTCCGCAGGAGACTTGGCAGCAGAAGGAGAAGAAGCCGTTCGAGGAACGAGTGCAGTTTAACCGCTTTTGAACGGCAAGACAAACCGAACAAGTAAAAATAACGCCCGGCCGGAGCAGATACCGACCGGGTGTTTTCATTGCATCAATTGCCGCGCACCCTTTCAATGACGCGGCGAAAACGAGTCGGGTCATAGAGTACAGGGACAGGGTAAACGGGATTTGCTTCGCGTCCGGCCCACGCGATCATTGTGTCGATATCCCGATCAAGGATGCAATCCAAATGATCCGGTATTCCCATGCGACGGTTCATGGCGCGGATCTCCGAAATGAAGGATTTCGCACGGTGTTCGGCGGTTCCGTCGCGGCATATGCCGGTCAGCTCGGCGAGACGGGCGAGCTTTTTGTAGACGACCGCGCCATAGTCCTCCAAAACGACGGGGAGAATAACTGCGTTTGCAAGTCCGTGCGGCGTGTCATAAAGACCGCCCAATGTATGTGCAATGGCATGAACGTTGCCGACGCCTGCGCGCGTGAATGCGTAGCCTGCCAAGAAAGAGGCCTTGAGCATGGCCGAGCGCGCCTCGAGATCCTGCCCATCCCGATAGGCGCGTTCCAGGTTTTGAAAGATCATCACCGTCGCATCCTCAGCGCATCGGATGCTTTCCTTTGTGTTGTTATTTCTGCAAAGATATGCTTCCACCGCATGCGTCAGCGCATCCATACCGGTGGCGGCGGTGACGGCGGGAGGCAGCCCAAGCGTCAGTTCCGGATCGAGGATCGCATCACGCGGGATGAGCTTCAGATCCATAATCGCATATTTGTGATGTGTATCCGTATCGACGACCACGGCTGCAATCGTCGTCTCCGACCCCGTGCCTGCCGTTGTCGGGATGGCGAAAAACGGATCGATCGGATGCCGTACCTTCAGCAAACCGCCGAGCGCCGCCACGCTTTTCCCGGGATTTGCTGCGCGCGCGGCAGCCGCTTTTGCTGCGTCCATCGACGAGCCGCCGCCGATGGCGATAAAACCGTCGCATGCTTCGGATAGATACCGCGCCTGTATCTTGTCCACCGTTGCGACCGACGGATTCGGCTCCACATCACCAAAGACGGAATAGGCGATCCCCGCCGTGTCAAGTAGTGATAAAAGCTTCGATACGAGCCCGCTCTTCATAAGCCGCGGCCCGGCGACGACCAGCGGATGCGCTACGCCCGCGCTTTGGAGCAGAGCCGGCACTTTGCGGATACTGCCCGCGCCTTCCGTGAGCTGCGCCCTGCGCCAGGGCAGAACGCGCGCGCCAAGATCGAAAACGAACTGGAAGACACGGTAATATGCTGCTTTGAATGGCCAGAAATCCATGCTGTGAACCTCGGAATCGAAATATGGGCAGCCGCGTTGGCGCGGCGCGGAATGCGCGGCGGGCGGCCGGACGGTCTGCGAGAGAGACGGCGGCGGACGTTGCGTGATCGCACGCAGGTATTATATGAAATGCCTGCAGACGCTGTCAATGGAAAACATTTCACAAACGAGCCGCGGAACAAATCGATTGACAGAATGCACCCTTTGTAATTATACTGTTAAGGTAGGATACGAAGCGAGAAACTCGCGGCAGCAGAGAACGCCCGATGGAATTGAACGACAATATCAGCTGCATTTTCAGCATAGAATGAAGCGGTAAACACTGAACAATCCATAGTGAGGTTACGAATACGAATGAAACGTAAAGCGATTCTTGTACTAATTCTTGCGCTCAGTCTCTGCCTTTGTCTGTTCCCGGTCGCGACGTCCGCCGATTTTGGCGATTTCAGCGGAGACAGCGATTACGGTTCCGATTGGAGCAGCAGCGATTGGAGTTCCGATAGCAGCAGCTGGGATTCCGGCAGTAGCTGGAGCAGCAGCGACAGCTATTCGACATCAAGCGACGGCGATTCCGATGCCGGGTTTCTCCCGACGGTCATCGTTTTTGCTGTGATCGTGCTGATCGGCGTCGTCATGTCAAGGTCGAAAACGAAGAACAAGAGCGTACCGGAGGGAGCGACGCGCACCGCGCAGGAGAGCCTGCGGCCGATGAACGAGTATGTGCAGCTTGATCCAAAATTCGACGCGACCGCCTTTGGCGAGAAGCTCGGCAACCTGTATGTGCAGATGCAGAACTGCTGGCAGGCAAAGAATATCGAGTCTGTCCGTCCGTATTTTACGGATGCGCTGTACCAGCAAATGGATCGTCAGCTTGATGCGCTGCGCAGAAACGGCTATACAAACTATGTGGAACGCATTTCCGTTCTCGGCGTGAACCTGCGCGGCTTCCGTCAGAGCGATGGCGAGGACCATATCATCGCGGAGCTTCGCACAAGGATCGTGGATTATACGCTGAACGATAAGACGGGCGAATTGGTCAAGGGCGACAAAAAGAAGGAAAAGTTCTTGACCTACGAGTGGGAGCTGACGCGTGCATCCGGCCGTACCACCGGAGCGGCGGAGGAAATGACCGTGGTCAACTGCCCGAACTGCGGCGCGCCGCTTTCCATCAATGCTACGGCGAAGTGTCCGTATTGCGACAGCGTTGTAACGGTCGACGCGCATGACTGGGCGATTTCCGCCATTCGCGGCATTGCGCAGCGTACTGTTTGAAAACGAACGCCCAAGGCAGACGTGCGTTGGATGAGAACGTAAAAGAAACCGTAACATCATTGTGAGAACATAGGAAGGAGATTAACTATGGGACTTTTACAGGCAGGAATCGGCGCGTTGAGCGGCGTGCTCGCTGATCAATGGAGAGAGTATTTCTATTGCGAGGGAATGCCGGAGAATGTGCTTGCAGTCAAGGGCGTAAAGCGTACCTCGGGCCGCAGCTCAAACTACAAGGGCGAGGACAACATCATCTCGAACGGCTCCATCATCGCTGTGAATGAAGGACAGTGCATGATGATTGTCGAGCAGGGCGCGATCGTTGAGTTCTGCGCAGAACCCGGCGAGTTTGTCTGGGACAGCTCGACCGAGCCGAGTATTTTCTACGGCGGCCTGGGCGATGGGATCAAGGCGACGTGGGAGCAGCTGAAAAAACGTTTCACCTTTGGCGGAGATACCGGCAAGGATCAGCGCGTTTATTATTTCAACACCAAGGAGCTCATCGGCAACAAGTACGGCACGGCCAATCCGGTTCCCTTCCGCGTTGTGGATCGGAATGTCGGTCTGGATATGGACATCGGTATCCGCTGCTTTGGCGAGTATTCCTATAGAATGTCCGACCCGATGCTGTTCTATAAGAACGTGTGCGGCAATATTGCATCGGAGTATACGCGGGATCGCATCGACAGCCAGCTGAAAACAGAGCTGCTGACTGCGCTCCAGCCTGCGTTTGCAAAGATCTCCGAGATGGGGATCCGCTACAGCGCCCTGCCGGGACACACGACCGAGCTTGCAAGCGTATTGAACGATGTTCTGTCCGAGCAGTGGAAGAAGCTGCGCGGCGTTGAAGTCGTCAGTGTCGGCGTCAGCTCCATCACTGCAAACGAAGAGGATGAGAAGATGATCAAGGAATTGCAGCGTAATGCGGCGTTCCGTGATCCCAAGATGGCAGGCGCACATCTGGTCGGCGCACAGGCTGCAGCGATGCAGGCGGCGGCTGCGAACGAGAATGCGGGTGCATTCATGGGCTTTGCCGGCATGAATATGGCGCAGAATGCGGCCGGGAACGTGCAGGGATTGTTCCAGATGGGACAGCAGCAGGCAGCGCCTGCACCGGCTGCCCCGGCGGCTCCGGCAGCGCCTGCGGCAGGCGGCTGGACCTGTGCCTGCGGTGCGGTCAATACCGGAAAGTTCTGCTCGGAGTGCGGCGCGAAAAAGCCCAGCGACGAGTGGACCTGCGCTTGCGGCGTTGTGAACAAGGGTAAGTTCTGCCCCGAGTGCGGCGCAAAGCGTCCCGAGTAAATCGGAATTACGCCCCTTGCCGGGGCGCCTCGGCAGATAACAAAACAAATAAGCACGAGCTCCTTCCGTTCTTGAGGTAGGGGCTCGTGTTTGTATTGCAGATATCTTACTCCAGACATGGAAAGAAGCATATAACTAGCGCGGGATGCGATCGTAGACATCCCGCGCTTGACGTGTCAGTAACCGTGTTTATGCGGCGTCGGCCACATCTTCTGCGGGTTCTTCGTCCGCAGCGTCGTCCGCACCCGCCAACTCGTCGATGACGCCGTCGATGCCGTTGAGCTTTTCAAGCTCGGCCTCGTGGTTCTTCGCGCAGAATGCGCAAAGCTCGGTGCGCTTTGCTTCCACGGCTTCCGCAACGGTTCCAGCGATCAGGGTTTCGCTGTTGCGCACGGACTGACAGTCCTGATCGTAGTGATATTTTTTGCCGAAGCGGGTCCAGTAGACCATGCCGTCCGTAATGGCAGCCGCATCGTTTTCCGCTTCCGCAAGCTGCTCAGAGGAGACGGGATTGTAATCGATGGAGGTTCCGACAGCCGCTACAAGCGCAACAGCGGCAACGATGGAAGCGATCTTCTTCGTCTTGGCATCGAGATCCTTGTTCTTGAGCAGGAGGATCAGAATGGGAAGGAACGCGATAATGCTTGCGATCACGCCAAGATTGTTCCAGAGGAAGAACTTGACCTTGTTCTTTTCCGAAGCGGGGGCGATGTGATTCGCCTTTTTCCAAAGCTGCGATGCAATGATGACCGCAATGAGGTCAAGACCCAGCGCAATGAGCAGGAAAAGAAGTTTGTTGTCGCCAATATAGATCGTGCCGTTCAAAATGAGGAGCGCAGCGACTTCGAACAGAATGCCGACGATCCACAGAATAACGGCAGCAACGCGGCGGCCGGTAGCCCGTCCTTTTGGCGTCGAGCCCTCCGGAGCATGCTTTGCTTCTTGTACTTTGCGCTGTTCGCCGGAGGAGACCGTTTTTTTCGACTCCTTCTTTGCTTCGCTGGCAGAGATAATCTTACGCTCTACCGGCTTTTTTTTCTCCGATGCCATACCCAAATACCTCCCGATGCTTTGTTATTCTTTCCATGCTGAAATATGATATATGTGCTCATACAAAAGTATGATAGCAGATATGAAATAGGATTGCAAGAAGACCCCGGAGATATTGCCGAGGAACCGTGATGCACGGAAACAAGACGAAACGCTGCGCGAGATGGCGCGGAGAGGAGAAGTGTATTCATACGGCGGTTGTCAAGCGAAAACG
>HF985515.1:47731-75470 GCA_000432015.1 Clostridium sp. CAG:1024
GCCCAATCTGCCGGCTGCCGCTTTTCTATCAATCATATATTCAATTATTGTTTTCAATCGTTTTCGTTTTCCTGTTCGTCTTCATCCGGGGAGGGAAGGAGGGAGACGATTGCCCGGGAAATCTGATGTTCATCAATTTCGCTGACATGAATGTGCAGCCCTTCCACATCAAGATCAATGTCCTGCGGTCCGTTGTCGGGGATCATGCCCAGCGCGTCAAATACGAGCCCGGTCAGAGTATCGTGGTCGTCCTGTTCCAGCTTAATATCCAGTGCTTCCTCAATATCGCTCAATTCGACGTTTCCGCAAAGAAGGAGCCTGCCGTCCTCCAACTTTTGTATGCTCGGGTCGCCGTTTTCGTCCGCGTAATTGTCATCGGCAAGGTCGCCGACAAGCTGCTCGACAAGATCGTTCAGCGTCACGATGCCGACCATGCCGCCGTATTCATCCAGTACGACCGAGAGCCGATGGCCGTTGCGCTTCATGTTGCGGAACAGCACATCCGCCTTGATCGTTTCCGGGACAAAATATGCCGGATGCACAGCCTCGGCCATGACATTTTCACGGCTTTTGTCAGCAAGACGGAAATAGTCTTTCGCATTCAGAATGCCCACGACATTATCGGGCGAGTCCTGACAGACAGGGTAGAGCGTATGCCGCGTGTTGTGGATCGTAGCAGCCCAAGTATCCATGGGCTCGTCGAGCCAAAGCAGATCCACATCGGTTCGATGCGTAGCGATCTCCTCAGCCGTGAGATCGTCGAACTCAAAGACATTCTGGATAAACTCTTTTTCTTCATGATCGATACCGCCCTGCTCGCTGCTTGCATCCACCATGAGCCGAATATCTGCTTCGCCGAGCTGTTCATCTTCTTCCTTGGGATCGATCCCGCACAGACGCAGGACGGCGTTTGTGGAGACGGAGAGCAGCCAAACGATGGGGGCAAACAGCTTCGAGATCACCATGATCAAGCCGGATACGCCGAGTGCAAGCTGCTCGGATTTTTTCATAGCGATGCGCTTTGGTACGAGCTCGCCAAAGATCAGCGTAAAGTACGACAGGATCAGCGTGATGAGGATGACGGAGATCGTGTCAAGCGTGCTGCGGGAGATGGTGACGCCGAGCCCGATCAGCCAATCGACGATTCCGTCGGAAAAGTTTTCAGCAGCAAATGCGCTGCCTAGAAAGCCGGACAGCGTGATTGCGACCTGAATGGTTGCGAGAAACTTCGCAGGCTGCGCCGTGAGACGGCTGAGCCGCTTCGCTTTTTTGTTGCCGTCGGAGCAGAGTTTGGAAAGCCTGACGTCGTTGACGGAAAGGACAGCAATTTCTGCGCTGGCAAAGACAGCGTTCAGAAAAATCAGCACTGCCTGTAACAGCAGCATTAGGCCAACCGAGTCTTTCAAAGTAGAATAACCTCTTTCTGTTTGTTATAAAGTACACAAAGACACGGCCTGTGTGAAAAGCGCACAGGCCATGCCACGTTCAGTCTGTCTGTATGTTGTTCACTCGGGGGTCAGGGTCAGGGTCGATATCGACGGTGTCCATCGTTCCGGAAGAACCTCCACTTTCGTGTAAAATCAAATAATATTATAGCATAGACTGTACGCCTGTCAAGTGTTGGGAGTTGCGGCACGGAGCTCATTTCCTCAGAAACAGTACGCCGAGCGTGTTGGGCCCGCAATGCGAGCCGATCGTGCAGCTTGCACGCGTGATGTGCAGCTCGCGGAAGGGCTGTAATTTGAGTACGAGCTCGGCGATCTCTTCGGGCAGCGCGCGGTCCGGACAGGTGTGCGTGATAAATGCGCGGTCCAGAACGATGTCCGTTCGATCCTTGAGCTGATCGCTGACATATTTTTTCAGTGCGCTGTCGAGCTTGCCGATGTACTTCCGCCCGACGACCATGCCGCCGCACTGCGATTGCAGCACCTCGATGCTGGGCTTTAGACGCATCAACGTCGCGCCGAGCTGCGCAAAGTTCGAGCAGCGGCCGCCCGCGTGCATGAATTCCAGCGTGTCTAGAACAAAACTCGCGCTGACCATTGGGACAAGCGCCTCGACCTCGCCGACGATCTGATCGAGCGAATAACCGGCGTTGATACGCTCGCCCGCTTCGCAGACAAGATGACCAAAGCCGGAAGAAAGGTTCTTTGAGTCGATCACACGGACATGCCCGAGCTCTGATGCTGCGATGACGGCATTCTGGTAGCAGCAGGAAAGACCGGAGCCGAGAGAAATGTGCAGGATCTCAAAGCCGTCTTCAATAAAGGGGCGAAAGTAGTTGATATATTCTTCGGGATTGATGGCGGCGGTTTTTGGAAGCAGGCGTTCCTTTCGCCAAGCGTCGTAAAGCGCCTCGTTATTGATGTCGAGTCCGTCGGTATAGGTTTTGCTTCCCAGCAGAATATGCAGCGAGAAAAGCTGAACGTCGTACCGCTTTTGCAGTTCTGCCCCAATGTCGCAGGGCGTATCGGCGCTCAGAAGCAGCTTTGTGCGCATTCGATGACGTTTCTCCTTTCAAGTCTTATTGTGCGAGATTGTAGCAGATTGCAAGGCATTCGTCAAATCTGCCAGAGCGCCGAAATGTGCGACGGTGAAATCGAATGGTTGCCATTGACAAAATAATATATTTTCTGTTACAATGTCTAACACAGATTTAGGATGGGCGGGTAACAATTCATGGATAATCAATTAAAGAAAAAATACGGTCTAATTACTGCGATCGCCATGGTCATCGGCATTGTCGTCGGCTCGGGCGTATTTTTTAAGGCCGAGAAGATCCTTGTCGCAACGGGTGGCAACCTTTCTCTGGCGATCCTCGCATGGATCATCGGCGGCTTGATCATGGTCGTTTGCGCATATGTATTTGCCGTCATGGCAACGAAGTACGAGCATGTGAACGGCATCATCGACTATGCGGAAGCCACGCTCGGAAGAGGGTATGGATACTATGTCGGCTGGTTCCTTACCTTTATTTATTATCCCTCCATGACATCCGTACTTGCTTGGGTGTCGGCAAGATACCTTTGCGTTCTCATCGGTTTTGACATCGTAGGCGCCGAATGTCTTGCAATCTCCGCCTTTTTCCTCATCGCAAACTATGCGCTGAACGCATTGTCGCCGAAACTTGCCGGAAAATTCCAGGTTTCCACGACGATTATCAAACTCGTTCCGCTGCTTCTCATGGCGGTCGCCGGACTGATCGTAGGATTGTCGAACGGCATGACGGTAGAAAACTTCAATACGGTGGTCGATGCATCGATCGGAAAGGGCGGCGCTCTGCTGGCAGCCGTAGTCGCAACGGCGTTTGCCTATGAGGGATGGATTATTGCAACAAGCATCAATGCAGAACTGAAGGATGCAAAGAAGAACCTTCCGATCGCGCTCGTGCTCGGTACGATCGCCATCGTTGTGATTTATATTCTCTATTATATCGGTCTTGCGGGCGGCATCACGAACGCGGAATTGATGCAGGGCGGAGAAGCCGGGGCAAAAATGGTATTCTCTGCGGTTTTCGGAAAAGTCGGCGGAACGGCTTTGTTCGTTTTCGTTGTCATCTCCTGCCTCGGCACCTTGAACGGATTGATGCTCGGCTGTACGCGCGGCATGTACTCCATTGCGGTGCGCAATGAAGGCCCTCGGCCGGATGTGTTCCGCCAGATCGATCCGATCACAAACATGCCGACCAATTCCGCTATCATCGGTTTGCTGCTGTGCGGCATGTGGCTGTTATACTTTTTCGGTGCAAATCTGACCGCATCATGGTTCGGCCCGGTGTGCTTTGACTCTTCCGAACTGCCGATCATCACGATCTATGCCTTCTATATCCCGATCTTCCTGATGTTCATGATCAGAGAGAAGGAGCAGCACGCCGTAAAGCGGTTCGTCATGCCGACCCTTGGTATCTGCGGCTGCCTGTTCATGGTGTACGCTGCGATTGCGGCGCACGGTCAGGCCGTTCTCTGGTATTTGCTTGTGTTCGCAGTCATCATGCTTGTGGGAATGTTGCTGCGCGGGAAAAACAGGAAAGCTTAACTGCTTAGAATCATTGCAATACACAAGGGTTCCGGATCCATGAGGTTCGGAACCCTTATCGTATGCAGGGGAATACGCCGTTCCTTGATCGACGGCACATTAAATTCGCTTTGTCAATGCTCGCTTATCATGTCGACGGCTTGTCTGACACAGCGGGGGCGACGATGGGAGAGAGCTGATACTTTGTCGAGAAGGTTCGGAACGCCTGCAAAAACTCTTCGTTTCCGGGCTGTTTGACGCCACTCAGGTAGGCGTGCGTATCAAAACAACCTTCCGCGACTTCGATGACACAGACTGCGATATTCGAGCAGTGATCGGAGACACGCTCAAAATTGTTCAGTAGGTCAGAGAGAATAAAACCGAGCTCAATCGTACAGGAACCCTGCTGAAGCCGTTCGACATGTCGTATCTTGATCTGGTTGGTCAGGCCGTCGATCACCTGCTCGAGCGGCTCCACCGTTGCCGCCAGAGCAACATCCGCGGTTTCATACGCGCGGACCGTTGTGCTCAATATTTCGGTGAGCGCGCGTACAAGGAGGTCGACCTCGCCGAGCGCCGCAGAGGAGAATCGAATGTGCTTGACGTGCAGCTCCCGCGCTGCACCGAGAATATTGACCGCATGATCGCCGATGCGCTCAAAATCGCCGATCACATGCAGCAGCTTCGAGACCTGCCGGCTGTCCTGCTCGGTGAGGTCATGGCTTGCAATACGAACGAGGAACGAACCCATATGATCCTCGTAACTGTCGAGAAGCGATTCGTTGTTCGTGATGCGCTCTGCGGTGGCCTCGTCATAGTGCTTGAGAATATCGAGCGATTCTAAAAGGGTCTCTTTTGCCAGTTCCGCCATGCGAACAGCAGCGTTGCTGCATTCAGCAACAGCGAGCGAGGGCGACTCCAAAAGACGCTCATCCAGGAAAGTGCAGGCAAGGTCGCCTTCCAATTGCTTCGGAACGATGAGATAGGAGAGCTGCTCAAGCAGACGACGAAAGGGGAGAAGCAGGAAGGTGGTGAAAACATTGAATACGCTATGGCACAGCGCAATGCCGACCGGGGAAATCGGCGCGGATACGAATTCAAACCGAAATACCGCGTTCAGCGCGTAGTATAATAGCAGACAAATGACCGTGCCGATGACGTTGAACGACACATGAACGACAGCGACACGTTTTGCATTTCGATTGACACCGATGCTGGAGAGCAGTGCCGTAACGCAGGTCCCGATATTCTGGCCCATAATGATCGGAAACGCCATGCCGAAGGTGACGCTTCCGGTCAACGACAGCGCCTGTAAAATGCCGACCGAGGCGGCAGAGCTTTGAATGATCCCGGTAAAGATCGCTCCAACCAAAACGCCGAGGATCGGGTTTTCAAAAAACACAAGAACTTTTGAAAACTCCGGTGTTTGCGCGAGCGGACTGACAGCGTCGCTCATCAGCTGCATTCCGAACATTAGCACAGAAAAACCGACAAGCACGTTTCCGGTGTCGCGTTTTTTTGATTGCTTGGCGGTCATGATGAGCAGAATGCCGATCACAGCAAGAATGGGAGAGAAAGATTCAGGCTTCAACAGCCGCACGAAGACATTGCTGCTTTCGATGCCGACAAGACTCAGCAGCCATGCGGTGAGCGTCGTGCCGATGTTGGAGCCCATTATAATGCCGATGGTCTGATACAGCTGCATGATGCCGGAATTGACAAGCCCAACCAGCATGACGGTCAGAGCGGAGGAGGATTGGATCGCGATGGTCAATCCCATGCCGAGAAACAGGCTCTTCCAAACGTTTGAGGTCATCTGCTTGAGAAGCTGTTCCAGCTTGCCGCCGGAGAGCTTTTCCAGACCGGCAGACATTACATGCATTCCGTAGAGAAAGAACGCAACGCCGCCGCCCAGCGTAAGAAACGAGAATACGTCTATTTTTCCGAAGATCCTTTCAAAGCGCGAAATTTCAATATAACCATAACGTAACCGCGTTAACTCTGTTGCTGTGCGTGTGTTAAAAATAAGTAAAATCTTAAAAAAGAGGCAGTCAATCGACTGCCTGCGAAGTTCGCACCGGGTTAGAACCGGATCTCGATGGTGGTCCCGATTCCGGGCTCGCTTTCCAGCGATACCTCGGCATTGTGAAAAGCTGCACCGTGCTTCACGATGGAAAGCCCAAGCCCGGTGCCGCCAATGGCCCGGGAATGGCTCTTGTCGACACGATAGAAACGCTCAAAAATGCGTGCCTGGTGAGCGGGCGGTATTCCAATGCCATTGTCACGAACGATCAGAACGGCGCGGCCATCCCGCATAGCGGTTTCTACTTCTGCGAAGCCGCCGGCACGATTGTACTTGATGGCGTTATCGACGAGATTATAGATGATCTCGTCCAGAATGCGCGCAACGCCGTTCACATGCACCTCTATACCGCGCAAGCGGAGCGTAACGCCGTGCGACAAGGCGGTATCATGCAGCCTGTCGCATACGGATTCGGCAACGGCATGGAGCTCGACGTCCGTTTTTTCGGGCGCTTGTACGTTCTCATCCAGACGGGAAAGCTCCAGAATATCGTTGACAAGCGCGATAAGCCGCTGGCTCTCAAGGTAAATGTTTTCGCCGAAGTGCCGGACGTCCTCCGGTTTTACAAGCCCGTCCTTCAGGATCTCGGCTGTTCCTGAGATCACAGTCAGGGGCGTTTTCAGCTCGTGCGAGACGTTGGCAGTGAACTCGCGGCGCATTGCGTCCCCGCGTTCTTTTTCCGTTTCATCCAATAGTACGACCACGGCTCCAGAGACGTTGCCGGAGGTAACGACAGGGCTTGCGGTGATCAGAATGTGCTGCTCGTCATGCAGCCAGTGCCTTTCGGCGTGAACGCCGGACAATGCTTCACGGACGGCATTTTGAAGTACGTTATCGAACGGGAGCGTAAACAGTTCTGCACCGATGCAGAGCGTGTCCGCCGGCAGGCCGAGCAGACGTGCGGCGCTGTCGTTTTTCGAAAGCAGGATACCCGCCTGATCGAGGATCAGAAGCCCCTCCGGCATACGTTCCGTGATCTGCGCGAACTCCTGCTGCTGTCGCTCAAGCTGCTCGATCTGCTCGCTGATGACCAGGTTTTGTGTGCGGATCCTGCGAATCAGCGGGGTGATCTCCGGGTACGCCTTGCATTGCTCAGGCGCTCCAAGATCGAGTTGATTTAGAGGCGCCACGATCTGCTTTGAAAGCCGTGTGCCGATCACGGCGGACAAAACGATTGCTGTCAGAAAGATCAAAGCGATCGGCTGCGCCATGTTCCAAAGGATCGAGGTGACAGAATGCTGCGTATCCGCAACGCGGAGAAAGCTGCCGTCGGCAAGCCGCTTGGCATAGTAGTAGGTTTTTTCACCGTACGTCTTTGAGTAGCGCGTGCTGCTGCCCACGCCGTTCTTCTGCGCCTCCACGATCTCTTCGCGCTGCAAATGGTTTTCCAGAGAATCCGCATCCCCCAACGTGTCAAACAAAACGGTTCCGTCTGCCGAGATCCATGTAATACGAAGCGCCTCCTCGGGAAGCGCCTGCAGATAGGATAGGCCATTGCTTTCGACGCCTTCGGAAATATACGCAGCGCTGCTTTTTAATGTGCTTTGGAACCCCTGATTGAAATAGCCGTAAAGAACAAAGAAACTCAACAGCAGAGATGCAAGCAGCACAATGATCGCGACCATAGAGATCGCGCGAAAGATTTTGTCCATCATGTCGGATCATCCTCCCCTCCGATGCGGTATCCGTAGCCGCGAACGGTTTCGATATAGTTCCCCGCCGCGCCGAGCTTCTGCCGCAGCGTGCGAATGTGAACGTCGACCGTTCGGCTTTCGCCGTCGAACGCATATCCCCAGACTCGATCGAGGATCTGGGAGCGAGACAACACGTTGCCGCGGTTTTTCAGCAGGAGACAGAGCAGTTCAAACTCCTTCTGCGTCAGCGAGACGGGAGAATCGGAAACACTGACCAG
Organism: Clostridium sp. CAG:1024; assembly: GCA_000432015.1. Taxonomy (GTDB): domain Bacteria; phylum Bacillota; class Clostridia; order Christensenellales; family CAG-138; genus CAG-1024. The sequence goes on from HF985515.1 coordinate 55,741, forward strand.
GTGCTTGGCAAGATCGACGCGGAGTGTGCCACAGCAGTACTCGTCCTTCTCCGGGGTGCCCGCTGCCGCGCTTCTTCGCAGCAGCGCCCGGATGCGCGCAAGCAATTCCATCATACCGAAAGGCTTAGCAACATAATCGTCTGCGCCGACGTCCAGGCCGATGACTTTGTCATATTCCGTGCCCTTTGCGGTCAGCATCATGATCGGGATCGAACTTGTGGCAGGAGCCGACCGCAGACGCTTTAATACGAATAAGCCATCCTCTTCCGGCAGCATAATGTCCAGAAGGATGAGCTCGGGCAGAGATTGATTCAATGCGGACCAAAAGAGGGAAGGACGGGCAAAGCCCTGTGCTGGCATCCCTTGACTGTTCAATGTGTAAACGAGCAGTTCGCGAATGCCGTCATCATCCTCAAGCAGATAGATCATTTGCACCTCCGGCCTTATCGTGTTCCATAAAATAACTATAGCGGAAGAAGTGTATCAGTGCAATCAAACTTGTGTTAAATCTTTGCAATCCATGGAGGACAAAGCGAAGATCCCGTCAGAAAAACAGGCGCGCCCGACAATGATGTTTGCGGGTGCGCCTGCTTTTCGTGTCGTGTTCTTCTGCCGAGGTCAATCTGCAAATACGGCGTCCGTGACGCAGAACTCTGCCTGCGGCATGACTGCAACGAACGAAGCGGGAACGGTGCTGTCCGGTGTGTCGTCTGCAGCGAGACGTTCAATTTTTTCGACAGCGTTCCGCTTGTTGGCCGTGTTTGCGACCAAATAGAGCTTCGCAGCTTCGCGTGCGTTTGCAATGCCGATCGTAACGCCCCGATGAAGTGCGGGCGCTTTGTGCTCAAAGTACTTCTGCGCCACGGCCGCTGTGACGGGCGCGACATCCGCGACGTGCGTACGGAGCGCAGGATCGACGCCCGGCTCGTTGAGCGCAACATGTCCGTTCACACCAATGCCAAATACGATCGCGTCGAATCCGCCATGCGTCTGCAAGAAAGCTTCCGCACGCGTACACTCAGATACGGGATCCGCCATTCCGTCGAACAGAAAGACTTCGCCGAAGCCCGCCTCCTCCAGAAAGTGCTTTCTGAGGAAATCCGCCATCGCGCCGTCCGCGTCTTGCGGAAGCCCGCACCACTCGTCCATACCAAAGAACGTTGCCTTAGACAGATCGAGCTTCCCGGATCGAACGAGTGCATTGACCGCGTCGAAAACGGGATAGGAAGAGGTTCCGGCCGCGATGCAGAGCAGGGCGTCGGGCTTTTTCCGAACGATCTCGGCAAGTTCAAAGGCGATATGGCGCCCAAGCGACGCATCATCGGGAAAGTGCAGCATTCTTACCTCCAGTTGTCCGACGGCCGTTTTGCGCTGGATGCATAGGGGAGTGCGACTTTGCGGCCTTCCTTTGCGGAAACATATGCGGCGTGAATGACTTCGAGCACCGCCTTGCCGTATTCACCGTCGGAGACGGGCTTCTTGCCGGTTCTGACGCAGTCTACAAAGTGCATGAGCTCCTGCGGATAGCCCTGGTTGAACGCCTCCTCAAACACCGGGAACGTCCAACCGGTGGTAGCACCGGCCTTTTCGCTCGCGTAGTCATAGCCGTCGAGACTGTACATCTGCGAGGAATTGCCTTGGAACAGGTCTGCGTAGCAAACGCCCTTGTCACCATAGACCTCGGTGCAGTCCTGCATACCGCCCTGCTTTACCCAACTGTCCTCGCCGACGCAGAGAACGGTGCGGCCGTTGTGCTCAAACTCCAGCTGCGTGATCGCGTGATCTTCCGCATCGGTGTCGTGGTACACATGCATGAAATTGCCATAGACACTCTTCGGCGTGCGGCTATGCAGCATCCACATGAACCAAGCGATCGCATGACAGCCCATGTCCATCATGACACCGCCGCCGGACTTGTCAGACTCATAGAACCAACGGCTGTGCGGACCGGAGTGCTTTTCGCACTGCTTGAGCATATACAGCTCGCCGACAGCGCCGCTTTCAACGATCGCTCGCACGCGCTCGTATTTCGGCGCAAAGCAGAGTTCTTCGGCATACATGAGCAGCTTGCCGTTTTCCTTGCAGGCGGCGATCATCTCATCTGCTTCTTCAATGGAAAGGCAGAGCGGCTTTTCGATAATGACATGCTTTCCGGCTTTCGCAGCTTTCAGACATGCATCGTGATGAAGGAAATTCGGGAGACAAATATCAACGATGTCGCAGTCCGTCTCGGCGAGCAGTCGATCCACATCATCATAGTACGCGGGGATCCCCATATGCTCTGCAAAGGCTTTCGCCTTATCAAGATGATGCGAATACACAGCGACGACTTCTGCATCATGCACAAAGCGCTGATAAGAGGAAACGTGGATCTCGGAAATGAAGCCGCAGCCCAGCACGGCAACCTTGGTCTTGCTCATGGAATGCTTCTCCTTATTGATTGTTTACATATACTGGCGCATGAAGCGATAGCTCTGCTCGATTCCCCTCCGAACATCCTCGACGCTGCTCTCATAGGCCTTGTCCTCGACTTCGATGCAGGCATAGCCGGTGTAGCGGATATCGTTCAGCGCGGAAACGAACGCACCGAAATCTACACCGCCAAGGCCGGGGAGCTTCGGAGAGTGCCAGAGCGTCGGGTAAGCGAAATGACCGTAGTCGTCCACCTTGTCCTGATAGATCTTGATGTCCTTAAAGTGGACGTGATAGATGCGATCCTTGAACTCATAAAGCGGCTTTGTATAGCTCGCGCCGATGAGATACGGATGAGAGGGATCGAAATTCAGACCGAGCGCTGGGGAGGGGATGCGGCGGAACATTTCACGCCAAATCGCGGGAGAGCAGGCCAGATTGTTGCCGCCGGGCCACTCGTTGACCGTATACAGCATGGGGCAGTTTTCAATGGCGATCTTGACACCTTTTTTCTCGGCGTAGGCAACGATGGGAGCCCAAACCACTTCGAACTTGTCGAGGTTCTCTTCAACGGTTTTGTTCTTATCGCGGCCGATAAAGGTTGTGACCATGTTGACGCCCATCACGGCGGACGCATCGATCAGACGGTAGATATGCTTGATCGCGACATCTGCTGCTTCCTGGTTCGCATCCATCGGGTTCGGATAGTAGCCGAGGGAGGAAATCGCCACGCCGCGATCCTCTGCGTACTTTTTATAATACAGCAGCTTGGCGTCGTCACATTCGCTCATGTCGATGTGCGTAATGCCGGCATAGCGGCGGATCGCCTTGCCCTTGGGCCAGCAGCAGACCTCCACGCAGGAGAAGCCGACCTGCGCGGCATAGTCGATCACCTGTTCAAAGGAATCATCAGGCAGAATAGCAGATACGAGACCGAGTTTCATCATTTTCATAATCCTCCTTCAAATCGAGTTCTGTTCAAGAGAGAGCCTGTATTGTTTCGTTCAGGAAGCGGACTGCCATGCGAATGTCCTCCGCCCCGTTTTTGACCTCGCGCTCAATGGTGAGATAGCCGTTGTAACCAATCGCCTGCAAAGCCTTGAGATAGGGCTTCCAACGAACGCTGCCCTCACCGAGCGGTGTCTCCTCACAGCAGCCGCAGGTCGCAGCCCACTCGAGCCCGCCCTCTGCGAACTTGTGATAGAAGTCCGCCGGAGCGATGGGGGCAAGTCGCTTTCCGTCCTTGGCATGCGTGTGGACGATGCGGCGGCCTGCCGTTGCGACGGCGGCGACTTCGTCGTCCGCACCGACCATGACGAGGTTTGCCGGATCATAGTTGATGCCGACGCCCTCGCCGCAGTCGTCCAGAAAAGTGGCAAGCGTTCCGATGGCTTCCGGTCCGGTCTCCACGGCGACGTAGGCGCCCAGCTTTGCCGCAAACCGCCCCATTTCACCCATGGCGTCCAGCATGATCTGATAGCGGGGATGGGATCTGTCTTTAGGAACGACGCCGATGTGCGTCGTTACGACGTGACAGTCCAACGTATCGGCCAGTTCAAAGACTCGCTTGAGGTAATCGATCTTTTCCGGGTTGTCCGCAGGCTTTTCAAAACCGAAACCGCCCAGCTCGCCGCAAAGGGAGACGACCGTCTGATGGCAGTCGCGGGCGGTCCTGCGAACGTTTTCGACCGTTTCTTTGGAGACGGTTCTCGGATCCAACTCGTCTGCGGCGTAAATCTGGACGCCGCTTGCGCCGCAGCGTTCAGATTCGCGGATGCCCTCGATCAGGCCGACGCCAAACCAGTCGGCCATGGTACCAATCTGGAACATAGCCTCGTTCCTCACTCGCCGACCTTGATCCAGCGGCCTTCGCGCGCGCTGCGCACGACAGCATCGCAAAGCGTCATCTCACGCAGACCGTCATCGAAGTTTGCGAACAGCCCCTTCGAGGTGTCGCCGTTTTCGATCGCGGAATAGATCGCCTTAAAGTTCTGCTTGAACGTATCCGGAAAGCCCTCGACGTGGCCGCCGGGATAGCTGATGGAGTTCTTTGCAAGCTGACTCAGAATGGAAGGATCCTTCGGAGCTTTCTGATTGAATGTATCGCGGTGGCCGATCCAAAGCTCGTTGCTGTCCTCACTGTCCCAATGCAGGGCGCACTTGCTGCCGGCAACGTCCAGCGTGATCTGGTTCTTACGGCCGGCGAACACCTGGCTGATCGTGCAGTTGCCGTGCGCGCCGTTGTCAAAGTGGAACAGGATCGTGCAATAGTCCTCGGTATGGATCGGCTTTTCCTCGTAGTCCTCGGGACGGAGCGCCATGCCGGAATAGGTCTCGATGGGCTTGAGCGGCTTTCTGCGGATCTTGTGGAAGGTCTCAAAGTCGGCGAAGACTTCGACCGCGCGCAGACCCGTCACGGATTCGACCATGTCGATCCAGTGAGAGCCGATGTCTGCAAAGGCGCGAGAATCGCCGCTCATTTCGGGCTCGAGACGCCAGCTGTAATCGGTATCATAGTAGAGCCAATCCTGGAGGTAGGAACCGTGGATGGTGTAGATCTCGCCGACGTCCCCGCTGTCGACCATTGCCTTGGACTGCATGATCTGCGGATACCAACGGCAGTTGAAGTTGACGCCGGTGACGATGTTGTGCTCTTTTGCGTAGGCCGCGAGTTTCTTGGCTTCATCCAGCGTTTTGGTCAGAGGCTTTTCGCAGACAACGGAGATCCCGCGCTCCATGGCGTACATGGCCATCTCATAATGCGAGGAGTTCGGCGTGCAGATGTGTACGACGTCAGGTTTTTCAACGTCGATCATTTCCTTATAATCGTCGTAGCCCTTTGGCACGCAGTGCGCCGCCGCTTTGGCCACGGCATTCGGGATGTCTGAGATCGCGACAACGTCTACGTTGCCGAGACGGCGAAGCGCTTCAATGTGTGCAGCGCCGATAAAGCCAACGCCAATGACACAGGTTCTGGATTTCTTCATGAAAAAGATCCTCCTTTTGCATTTAGAATGAAATGGAATGTCCAATTGCAGTATTCCTAGATACTTTTTTTAGTATATCCCAAGTTGAAAAGAATTGCAACAAACAGCGTATTTTTTGCAATCCGTGAAAAAAAATGAAAATGATTGATTGGAAATGAAAAAGGTGTTATACTACAAACATCCTATAGGAACGAAAAGAAAACAGAAAACGAAATGTGTTTCGCGGCTTGCAAAGAAATGAAAAAAACGATTTGCAGTCTGACCGCGGGGCAAAGAAAGGACAGGTATCAAATGAACACGTTGAAAGCACAAGACATCGCCGATATGATCGATCACTCCCTTTTGAATCCGGCATTCACGCTCGACGAGATCAAGCATGGCTGCGAGGTCGCAAAGGAATACAAGTGCATTTCCGTTTGCGTCCGTCCCTGCGATGTGGAGATCGCGGCGGAGATCCTGAAGGGCAGCAGCACGCGGGTGACTACCGTTATCGGATTCCCGCATGGTTCGAACCTGACCGAGACCAAAGTATTTGAAGCGGAACGCGCCATCGAACAGGGCTGCGTCGAGATCGATGTCGTTTTGAACATCGGCCGCCTGCTCTCCGGTGATTATGAATACGTTGAGAAAGATCTGAAAGCGGTCGTCGACGTTGCACATGCGAAAAACGTTCTTGTGAAGGTCATTCTTGAGAACGCATATCTGAACGATGAGCAGAAGATCAAAGCCTGCGAGATCTGTGCGCGCGTTGGCGCAGATTTCACAAAGACCTCGACCGGCTACGCACCCGGCGGCGCAACGATCCATGATCTGAAGCTCATGCGCGCACATACGCCCGCTACCATGCAAGTCAAGGCGGCCGGCGGCGTTCGCAAGCTCGACGACGCGCTTCTTGTTAAGGCGGTCGGCGGTACGCGCTTCGGCTGCACCCGCACGGAGTCCATGCTGGCTGACGCCCGTGCACGTGAAGCGGCCGGGACGCTCACACTGCCCGAGATCCATGACGATACGGAGTTCGCCTCTGTCCTCGCCGCTCGCGCTGCAAAATAAACTCTTCACAAATTACGACTTTATATTATAATTGGAAGGAGAAAACATGGAACAGATCGTCGAGAACCTGATCGCCGCAACAAAGTATCCGTCTCCGAAGCGCAAGGACTGGCGCATCGGCTGCATTGGTTCAGGATTTATCATGGCTGACTGCCACCTGGTTTCCTACAGAAACGCCGGCTTTAACCCGATTGCTATCGCATCCCGCACACCGGAACACGCCGAGGCTTGCGCACAGAGACATGGAATCCCGAAAGCATACAGAACCTGGCGGGAAATGCTGCAAGACGATTCTCTTGAGATTCTCGACATCGCATACCCGCCGGATCAGCAGCTTGAGATCGTGCAGGAAGCCGTCAAGTGCAAAAACCTTCGCGGTATCCTTTGCCAGAAGCCGATCGAAATGTCGCTCGAAAACGCGAGAGAGATCGTGCGTCTCGGCGAAGAGAATGGCAAGGTCATCGCCGTCAACTCCAATATGCGCTGCGACCAGTCCATGCGTGCACTGAAGTATCTGCTTGATACAAAAGAGCTTGGCGACCCCGTGCTCGCCACCATCGAGATGCGTGCGATCCCGCACTGGCAGGAGTTCCTGAAACAGTACGATAAGCTTGAGATCTTCGGCATGGGTATCCACCATGTTGACTCCTTCCGCTTCCTGTTTGGCGATCCCGCTGAGATCACCTGTGTTTGCCGAACGGATCCGCGAAGCAAATTCCAGCATGTGGATGGCATCACGCAGTATACGTTCAAGTACGAAAACGACTTTATGGCAACCTCGCTGGACGATGTTTGGGCGTGGCCCGAGGATCCCTGTGAGAAAGACATATACATTCGCTGGCGCGTTGAGGGGACCGAAGGAATGGCGGAAGGCACCATTGGCTGGCCGATGTATCCCGACCGCTGTCCGTCGACGATCCGCTTCACGTCGAAGCGCCATCCTGCGTGGGTCGCGCCCAAGTGGGATACCGTTTGGTTCCCGGACGCTTTTGAAGGAACGATGTCCGGCCTGCTCCGCGCCGTAGAACAGGGAACGGAGCCGGAGATCTCCGCACGGGATAATGTTCGCACCATTGCGTGCGTTGAAGCCTGCTATCGGTCGATTCGTGAAAAGCGTACCGTAGCGCTGAAAGAATTGCTTCTTCCGACGGACTGACAGATGCCGTTCGGGTTCGACAATATAAACAGGAGGATTACTCATGATCAGCGTAGGCATTTTTACCGGCTACTATCCCTACACCATGGACGAAGTCATTCGCCGCATCAAAGCAACGGATTTCAATTGCGTCCAGCTCGACGTCACGTTTAAAGATTTTGACGCGGCAAAGGAGCCGCTGACCAAGGAAAAGGCGCATGAGATCCGCGATGCGTTCCGCAACGCAAATCTCCCCGTGATCGCCGTTTCCGCTTACACGAATTTTATTCATCCCGATCCGGATATTCGGAAGAAAAACATCGAGTATCTCAAGATGATGCTTCGCCACGCCCGCGATCTCGGCTGTCCCTATGTTGCGAGCGAGACGGGTACGTATAACATTGAAAGCGACTGGGTCTGGCATGAGAAGAACGCAAGCCCGGAAGTGTACGATGAGACCATCCGCATTATCCGCGACCTTGCGGCATACGCAGGCGACTGGGGCGCTACGTTTATCGTGGAGAACTATGTCAACAACGTCATCGGAACGGTCGAACAGATCGAGCAGATGTTCTGTGATGTGAACAGCAAGAACCTCGGACTCATCTGTGATCCGACGAACTATTTTGATGAAAAGGCCATGCAGGATATTGACGGCACGATCAACCATGTGTTCGATCGCCTTGCGCCTTACATGAAGATCGCGCACGCAAAAGACATTAGAATCGCGACGAATACGGCGGAGAAGCATGCCGACATCGACGCGGACGCATCGCATTCCTTCCGTGGTTCCGGCGGCGTCGAATTGCCGGCAGCAGGTCTTGGCGTTTTGAATTATGATCTCTATGTCAAGCGGCTTGCCGAACAGCACCCGAATATCCCGCTGATCATTGAACACCTTGACGAGGGCGATATTGAGCGTGCAAAGCGCTTTACCGACGATACGCTGCGCCGCATGGGCGTCTGAGATCGGCGGATAGGAAGGAAACAGGGAGGAAACGAAGGAAATGCAGTATCGTATAGGTATCGATCTCGGCGGCACAGCGATCAAGGCCGGTGTCGTTGATGAGAACAACCAGATCGTTTATAAACATTCGCGTCCCACGGGGCATGGGTTTGAACAGGTCGTTGCGGATATGGCAGCGGCAGCGAACGAAGTTGCGGCGATGGCCGGGCTGAAAGTCTCAGACTTTCCGTGCGTAGGCGTCGGAACGCCCAGCTGTATCAATCCTCACACGGGCAGACTGGTGTTCTCCAACAACACAAATTGGCGTGATGTACCGCTGCGCGAAGAACTTGAAAAGTATCTTCCGGTGCCGGTCTATATCGGTAACGATGCGAACTGCGCAATTATCGGTGAAGCCATTGCGGGCGCGGCAAAGGATTGCAAGAACGTCGTTATGCTGACGCTCGGTACGGGCGTTGGCGGCGGCGTGATCCTTGGCGGGAAGCTCTTCTGCGGTGCAGACGGCATGGGAACGGAACTCGGACATACGCCGCTGATCTCGGGCGGCTATCCCTGCACCTGCGGGATCGACGGCTGCCTGGAAGCGTACGCGTCCGTGACAGCGCTGATCCGCCAGACAAAAGAAGCGATGGCCGCGCATCCGGAGTCGCTGATGCATGCTTATGCGCGCGACAACGAGGATGGTCAAGTGACCGGAAAGACAGCCTTTGAGAGCGCAAAGCAGGGAGATCCTGCCGCACTTGCCGTTGTCGATCGATATGAGGATTATCTTGCAAACGGCATTGGCGGCCTTGTCAACATCTTCCGCCCCGAGATGGTGCTTATCGGCGGAGGTCTTTCGGCGCAGGATGCGTATCTGCTCGACCCTCTGAATGAGAAAGCAAAACGCTTCGTGTTTGCAAGCGGCATCATCGGCGTGCCGCCGATCCGCCGTGCCACGCTTGGGAATGCAGCCGGCACGATCGGCGCTGCCAATCTCGACCGGATGTAAGCTAAGGCCATGCGGTTTGGCGTTATCGGAACAAACTTTATTTCTCAGGAATTTGTGCAGGCAGGGCAAACGCTGGATGGCTTTGTCCTGCGTGCCGTTTATTCGAGAAGACTTGAGACAGCCGCTGCGTTCGCCGAATGCTTCGGAGGAGCGGAGTGCCTGACGACGCTCGACGATCTTGCGGAGCATCCGGAGATCGACGCGGTTTATATTGCATCGCCGAACGCGCTCCACGCGCCGCAGGCAGAGCGGATGCTGCGGGCGGGCAAACATGTATTTTTGGAAAAGCCGGCCTGCCCGAATGCGGAGACGTTTCGACGCCTCGTAGACCTCGCAAATGAAATGGGCGTCGCCTTTGTCGAGGCGATGCGCCCGGCTTATACGCCCGGTTATTCTGCGCTTTGTGAGGCAGTGAAAGAGATCGGCGCGGTTCGGCACGTCTCGTTTTCCTATTGTCAGTATTCCTCACGATATGATAAGTTTAAAAAAGGAATTGTGGAAAACGCGTTCGATCCGAGCTTGTGCAACGGAGCGCTGATGGACATCGGTGTGTACTGCGCGCACATGCTCGTTGCGCTGTTTGGAACGCCAAACAGCATTCTTGCAATGGCGCAGCGTCTGCACAATGGCCTCGATGCACAGGGGACTGTGATTTGTGGGTTCGATGGAATGCTGGCGGATCTGACGTTTTCAAAAATCGCGGACGGGAAACGGCAGAATGAGATCCAAGGGGAGAGCGGAACACTTTTGATCGACAGCGTTTCGAATCCAAAGCATATCGAGCGGATCGCGCGTGATGGCAGCAGAGCAAATGTCTATTACGATCCGGATCCTGAGTTCTTCGGAATGGCGCATGAGATCCGAGCGTTCCAGCGCTTTGCGGAAGACGCTATGCAGGGAAAACGAGACGAAATGACACGGAGAAACAGCGTTACGGGAAAGACACTCTTCATAATGGACGAGATCCGCAGGCAAACGGGTATCGATTTCGTCCGCAGAGATACTGGAATTGGGGGTACAGGAACATGATAGCGTCAGCGCGCAATCTCTACATTTTAAAGCGCCTTAACGAGTCGGGCATCGTAGACTATAAGAGCATTGCCGGAGAACTCGGCGTGTCCGAGGCGACGGTGCGGCGCGATTTTGAAAAACTCGAATCGCAGGGAAAGCTTCGCAGAGTGCAAGGCGGCGCCGTGCCATCCGGAACCAGTGGAACAGGCTTCGATGCCGAGCTGTCTATCCGCGCAAAGAATAATTTGAACACACAGGAAAAACAGCTCGTTGCGCGCGTGGCGGCGGAGAATGTCGAACCCGGCGAGTGCGTTTATCTCGATACGGGTACGAGTATTGCCCCGCTTGCGCAGTTTTTGCTCGCGAAGCCCATTCGGATCGTGACTTGCAATAATCTTGTTTTGCAGCGCGTCAAGCCCGAATCGCGCGCTGAGGTGTTTATTCCCGGCGGTCGCTTTCTGCCTGCCGATCAAATGATCATGGGCGCGATTGCCGAAAGCACGCTGGAGAATTTTGCATTTCATCGGGCGTTTATCAGCTGCATGGGCTTGAGCGTAGAGGCGAACACTGCATATGTCACAGAGATGGAGAGCATGAAGATCAAACAGATCGCAATTAAGAATGCGGAAAAGAGCTACTTGCTTGCCGATTCGAGCAAATTGCAAATGGTCGGTCTGCTTCGCGCCGCCGGCCTGGATGCGTTTGAAAAGGTCTATTTGAATGGCCCGCGTCCGCGTGGAGAATACCCGGCGAATATGGTGTTCGTAGAGTAGACCTGAATCGTTTTTTGCATGTATTTATGTCCGGGCTTTTGCACGGACATTTTTCTTTGCAAAAAAATGATTGAAATTGAAAGTTTTTGCGTTATAATGGAAACAGAGAGACTGACCAGTTATGTGAAGGAGGATTTACGCAATGAAGACCAATGATGCAAGAAAACGGGCGATCCTGGAGTCCTTCAAAAATGGGCTGATCGTATCCTGCCAGGTGCAGCATGACGATCCGATCTGTACGCCGGATATGCACGTTAAGATGGCGGAAGCCGCAGTGTGGGGCGGCGCTGTCGGCATTCGCGCCAATTCGCCGGAACAGATTCGTGACATAAAAAAGGCGGTCGATCTGCCTGTGATCGGCCTTTATAAGCAATGGAACAAGGGGACCGATGTGTTCATCACGCCGACGCTTGAAGCGGCGCGCGAGGTCTATGAAGCTGGTGCTGAGATCATCGCGCTTGACTGCACGGAGCAGATCACGACAGCCGGACGCCCCGCCTATGAGCTCCTTCCGATCGTGAAGCGGGAGTTTCCCGATGCCATGACGTTCGCGGACGTTTCTACATATGAAGAGGCGGCGCGTGCGGTAGAAATGGGCGCGGATATCGTTGGCCCAACGCTCTATGGCTATACCGAGGCGACGAAGCAGATCGAAGAACCGAACCTGCGCGAATTTGCACGTATGTGCCGCGACTTTGGCGATGAAGTGTATATGGTCATGGAGGGACACATCTATTCCCCGGAAGACGCGATCAAGTGTCTGTATCTCGGCGCGCATGCAGTTGTTGTCGGAAGCGCCATTACGCGACCGCATTTGACGACAAAGCGGTTTACAGATCTGATGGGCGGCTATCGCAACAACTGGCGTGACGCAGAAAGGAGCGCACACTAAAATGGCATTCAATGCCGAAACAGCACAAAACGTAGAGGTGAGCGTCAAACTCCCGCCGGAGCTCGCACCCATGGAGCAGCTCCGCCTCATGGAGCGATATACTGAGACGCATATAGCGGCGTCCGCACTCTCGAAAGAAGAGCGCGAGGTCGCGTGCCTTCGCGTCCTGTATCCTGCGCTGCTTCGCTCGATCGAACCGCAGGATCTGATCGCGGGCCGATTGGATTTTCTCCCGATCGGGTTCGGCTGTGTGACGTCGGTTGGCGGCGTCGGACATTACTGCGTGTTTCATAAGCTGACCAAGTTTAAAGAGCAGCTCCCGCAGTCCGAGCATCCGCGCGTTGATGCCTTGTACGCATATTGGCTGGATCACGACCTCAAAACGAAATACTGTAAAGATGCGCTGAAGGATGACATCGTCGGCATGTTTATCGACTGTGATTACCCGCTCATCGCGACGGCGCGCCTTTCCGGTATGATGCTGGATTATCGCACGCTGATGAAACTCGGAATTGGCGGGCTGCGGAGCAGAATTACCGCGCTGCAAAAAGAGAAGGGCGACAATGCGTTTTACCGTGCATCGCTGGAATGCCTCGATCTGTTCGGGACCTGCTGTGACGCCCTGAAGGAAAAAGCACAGCGGGATCTGACGTCGGCCGATGCCGCAAGAGCCGCCGACCTCTGCCGTATGATCGACGCGCTTGACAAGATCAAGTCGGATGCGCCGGAGACCTTTTATGAGGCTTTGCAGTTGTTCTGGCTGTATGCGCTGCTTGCGGGCGTTATCAATTACGGACGTATGGACGATGTGCTGGGAACCTATCTCAAGCATGACCTCGATTCCGGCCTGCTCAACGAGGATGAGGCGTTCCGCCTGCTCAGATCGCTTTGGACGATGATCGAGAACCGGCGCACGACGGTCAACGGGCGGATCATTACGGGAGGGCGCGGAAGAAGGGATNNCGCGGAAGAAGGGATCCGGAAGCCGCAGACACGTTTACTCGTATCGCCATGAAGGTGGCGCAGTCTTGCCGCTACGTGGAGCCGCAGTTTACGCTGCGCATGGATCGGAATACACCGGAAGATATTTTTGACGCCGCTCTCGATACGATCGGGCAGGGCGCGACCTATCCGACGCTTTACAATGATGACGTCAACGTTCCCGCCGTTATGCATGCGATGCGGGTGGACGAGACGACCGCAGAGCAATACGTGCCGTTTGGATGTGGTGAGTTCGTCATTCAGGGGCAATCCACGGGAACACCGAATACCTGCATCAATCTGCTGAAACTTCTGCAGATCTCGCTGAATGGCGGCATCGACCCGATGGACGGCGTTGACAAGAGCGATGGCGTTTCGCTGCTTCCGGCAGAGGAACTTACAAGCTTCGACTCGCTCTATGCGCAGTACAAACGCCTGCTTGACCACTATTTCGATCTTTCGATCGCTGCGCAGAAGCGCTCCTATGAGATTATGAACGAGGAAGTATCGTTCCTCTTTACGAGCATTCTCATGGACGATTGCCTGGGACGTGGCAAGGCGCTGCTCGACGGCGGTGTGCGGTATTTGGGCGGCACAAACGAAACCTATGGCAACATCAATGCGTCGGATTCGCTTGCGGCGATCCGTGAAGTCGTGTTCGAGAAAAAGCTGACCACACTTCCTGCGCTGCGCGACGTTGCAAATGCAGATTTTGAAGGGCAGGAGTGGCTGAGACGACAGCTTTGGGAAGCGCCGAAGTACGGAAACGATGATGAACGGGCAGACTCGCTTGCCAACGACCTGTTTCAATTCGTTGCAAACGGGATTCGCGACCGCGGCATTGCGGCCGGGATGCAGTACTACCTCATCGTGATCAGCAATAACCAGCTGAATACGGAGTGGGGGAGACGCACAGCGGCGTCCTATGACGGGCGGCATAAAGGCCAGTTTATGAACCCGGCGAACAATCCGCAGGGCGGCGCAAATCACAGCGGACCGACTGCCATGCTGAATTCGCTCGCAAAGTTCGATGCGGGACTCCACGGCGGCAGTGTACAGAATATCAAATTCACACCGGATTTCTTTAACAACCGGCGTGAAGTGATCAAGCAGATGTTCCGTGTGTACTTTGCACACGGCGGCTGCCACCTTATGGTGACCGTCGTAGATCACGGCGTGCTGGAGGATGCGGTGAAGCATCCCGAGAATTATCGGGATCTCATTGTGCGCGTGTCCGGATTCTCGGCAGTGTTTGTAAACCTTGAGCCGGATATCCAAAAGGAACTGATGAGCAGGGTGCTGTATGGCTGAGCAGAAGCTGATCGTGACGGAGATCGAGCGCAGTGCGATCCATGACGGCCCCGGGCTGCGTACTGTTGTTTTTCTGCAGGGCTGCCCGCTCTCGTGTTATTGGTGCTGTAATCCGGAAACGCAGAGCGTTCGTCCCGTTTTGCTGCATGACCGCAATCGTTGCGTCGGCTGCGGCGCTTGCACTGCGGTTTGTCCGAATGCGGCTGTTACGATCGAGAACGGGAAAGCCGCGGTCGATCGGGAACTGTGCAGAGCGTGCGGCGCCTGCGCCGCTATCTGCCCGCTCGGCGCAAACAGTCTGTCCGGAAAAGAAATGACGGTGGCGGAGGTTCTTGCGGTCGTCGCGCGCGATCGCGCCTATTTCGATGCGACCGGCGGCGGGTTGACTCTCTCCGGAGGAGAACCGCTGCTTCAGAGTGCGGCGCCGGAGCTGCTGAAACAGGCAAAGGCTGCTGGGATCTCGACCGCTGTGGAAACGACCGCATGCCTTTCCTATGAAAAGCTTGAAGCAGCGCTTCCGTATATCGATCGCTTCTATGTAGATTATAAGCACCCGGACGCAGGCGCCCTACAGCGTGCAGCAAACGCATTTCTGCCGTTGATCGAGGAAAACCTGAGAAGACTTGTGCGGGACGGCGCGCGCGTTACGCTCAGAACGCCCGTGATCCCCGGATTCAATGATGAAGAAACGGTGCTGGAACGCTGCTTTGCGTTTGCTGTGTCACTGGGCTTGCGGGAGTATGTGCTTTTGCCTTACCACAGCCTTGGCAAGGGAAAGTATGCGAAGCTCGACCTTCCGTATTCTCTTGGCGATCTGCCCATCCTGAAACCGGAAGATCTTGCCGGCGCGGCGCAGCTTGGCGCGCGTATGGGGCTGTCTGTCCAGATCGGAGGATGACGATGTTTTTACTGCAACCGGCATATAAAGATTATCTCTGGGGCGGCAGCAGGCTTCGCACGGAATACGGGAAGAACAGCCCGAACACGATCATAGCCGAAAGCTGGGAATTGTCCGTACACCCGGATGGCCGGTCGGTCATCGCAAGCGGAGCCGACGCCGGAAGGACGCTCGCGGATTATCTTGCAGAACATCCAAAAGCGGCCGGCGGAGCCAAAGGCGAGCAATTCCCGGTGCTTGCAAAGCTCATCGACGCGCAGCGGCCGCTCTCCGTGCAGGTGCATCCAGAGGACGATTATGCATATCGGAAAGCGGGAGAACGGGGAAAAACGGAATTGTGGCATATCCTGGAGGCCGAACCGGACGCTTATTTGTATCTTGGCGTGAACAGAACGGTATCCAAAGAGGAATTTGCCGACCGCATCGCGGATAATACCGTTGAAGAGATCTTAAAAAAAGTACCGGTTCTTCCCGGAGAAAGCTATTACGTCCCTGCGGGAACGCTGCATGCCATCGGCAAGGGCATCGTGCTGTTTGAGGTGCAGGAAACGTCGAATCAAACCTACCGCGTGTATGATTACGGACGTCGTGATGCAAACGGAAATCTAAGGCCGCTCCATATTGCGGATGCGCTGGCTGTCGCGCGTCTGTCGCCGTCAAGCGCTGTACCGCCCGGGCATAGCGCCTGGAAAACCGTTGCAGGCGGAACGGAACGGACGATCGTGCAATGCCCGTTCTTTACCCTCTGCGAAATACAGCTTGCCGGCACGATGGAGATCGACGCGCCATGCGACAGCTTTGTTCATATTTTGGCGGCTGCAGGAAACATGCGGGCGGAAAACATGGAGGAGGGGAGCCTGTCTCTGGAAAAGGGAAGCGGCCTGCTGCTCCTTGCGGGAGAAAAGGCATGTTTGACCGGCAACGCAAGATTGCTGCTGACTTCGCGCGGAAAGTAGAGTCTGACAGCATGATGTCACAACATATTTGAATTATGACATTTGTCCCGCACTGATTGCAATGCGGGACAAAATGCGTCATACTAAAAATAAGAATGCCTGATTATGTCGCCGGGGCTTACCGGCAGTGGGAAAAGGAGATCGGATCCTTGGTAGAAGTAGAACACCTCGTCAAGTTTTATGGAGAAAAGGAAGCGCTGACAGACGTGAGCTTTTCCATTCCGGAAGGGCAGGTCGTCGGTTTGCTCGGGCTGAACGGCGCGGGCAAATCCACCACCATGAATATTTTGACCGGCTATCTCAGCGCGACTGCCGGAACAGTTCGTATCGACGGACATGATATTCTGACCGATGCAAACGCCGCAAAACGCAATATCGGGTACTTGCCCGAACAGTTTTCGTTTTATCCCGAGATGCGCGTAAATGAGTATCTTGACTTTTGCTGCGATCTGAAAGGCGTGACGAGAGACAGGCAACAGCGGCAGGCGCATGTTCGTCAGATCGTTGCACGCGTCGGGCTGACAAAGGTCTATACGCGTATGATCCGCAATCTGTCGAAGGGGTATAAACAGCGCGTCGGTTTTGCGCAGGCGCTGATCGGCAGTCCAAAACTGCTGATCCTTGACGAGCCGACCGTCGGCTTAGATCCGTCGCAGATCATTGAGATCCGTGAGCTCATCAAAAGCGCGGGCAAAACCAGCACGGTCATCGTCTCTTCACATATTCTTTCCGAGATTCAGGCGATCTGCGATCGCGTGATCGTGATCCATGGCGGGCGCGTGATCGCGGACGATTCGCCGGAGCATCTCGCACGAAAAATCCACGCAACGCACCGCGTGGCAGCAAGGATCCTGGGTGAACCGGAGCGCGTGAAAAAAGCACTATTGTCCGTTCCGGGCGTGCGCCAAGTGACACAATTGACACAGAAGGAGCCCGGCGCGTTCGATTACCGCATCGAGGGCGACCCCGACACGGATATTCGGGCGGATGTTTTTCATGCGCTTGCCAAGGAAAACCTGCCGCTGCTTTGTACTTATAATAATGAGCTGTCGCTTGAGGATGTGTTTTTGCACCTTATCGGCGACAAACATGAGCAGCAGAAGGAGGAAAGGGCATGAGAGCGGTTTTGAAGCGGGAGTTTCGGGCATATTTTCAGTCGCCGCTGGGGTTTGTATTCATTGCGGCCCTGTACTTTTTCACCGCGTACTATTTTTTCACGTTCAACCTGTACCGAAACACCACGGACATGTCGAACCTGTTCGATCAGCTGTTCACGGTCGTACTGTTCCTTGTCCCGGTGCTGACCATGCGGCTTATGAGCGAGGATAAACGTGCCAGAACGGACCAGCTGCTATTGACTGCGCCCGTCTCTCGGATCGGCATTGTACTTGGGAAATACCTGTCGGCGCTGCTTGTCTACCTCATTGCAATCTCCGGCACGCTGCTCATGGCGGTCGTGATGTCGTTTTATGCGTCGCCCGATTGGCCGGTCGTTATCGGGAATCTGATCGGGCTCGTGATGCTGGGCGCTTCGCTTATCGCGATCTGCATGTTCTTGTCGTCGTTGACCGAGAGCCAGGTCATTGCGGCGGTCTGCGGCTTTGCGGCGAGCCTGTCACTTGTTCTTGTGGATGCCATGGCCGATGTCGTTTCGAGCGCGTTCCTCAAGAGAACACTGTATTATCTCTCGTTCAATAATCACTATAACGGCTTCACCATCGGAATCATCGATATTTCCAACATTCTGTTCTTTTTGAGCGTTGCCGCGCTGTTCGTCCTGCTTACGGCGTCGGTGCTCGAAAGACGACGTTGGAATTGAGGGAAGGAGTTGAATACGATGAAAAAGGCCCTCAATCGTGTTGGAAAGAAAATGAACCTGGTGTTCGCGCTTCTGATCGTACTGCTGATCGCGGCGGTCGTGCTGCTGAACGCCGTTGCGCTCATTCTTGCTAATCGCTATCCGCTCTCGCTTGATCTGACGGCGAATGCAGCCTATGAGATCGGCAGCGATACGAAGACGATTCTTGCGGGACTGAGCGATGACGTGACCATTGACGTTTTGTCCGATGAAAACGCGTTTTCACAGGATGCCTATCTGATGCAGGCAAAGCGGATCCTTGATCAGTACCCGCGGTATTCGGAACGGGTGAAGCTGCGGTATATCGATTATGCGGCCGACCCGTCTTACGCCGCAAGTCATCCTGATCTGACGCTTGCAGACAGCGATGTGATCGTTTCTGCGAACGGTCGGGTAAAGCAGGTCGCTCTGACGAGTCTTTTCAATTATGCTTATACTGCGACGGGCTCCATTACGATCGAGTCCTCCCGCGCGGAGGAGGCCGTGACCGGAGCGATCCAGTATGTGCTTTCCGGAGAGTCGGTGCAGATCGGCGTACTGTCCGGAAATGGCGAGCAGAGCGTTGAGAACTTTACATCGCTGCTTGTAAACAACAATTACACGCTCAAGAGCGCAGTCCCCGCTACGGACGATCTGTCTGTATATGATGCGCTTTTGCTGATCGCGCCGCAGACCGACCTTTCGGAGGACGATATTCGGGCGCTCGAAGCCTATCTTTACAATGGCGGCAGCTATGGAAAAACGCTGTTTTATACCGCTTCCGTGACACAGACGGAATTGCCGAACATCGAAACGTTCCTTGCGGAATGGGGCGTTGCATTTGGCGACGGCGTGGTGTTCGAAACGAAATCCGACAGAACCTATCAATACCAGCCGTTCTACCCTGTGGCCGACTATGTTTCCGAAACGTACAAAAAGATGCTGATCGATGCTTCTGCACCGATGCTGATGCCGCTTTCAAAGCCCATGCAGACTCTGTTTACATCGCGCGACGGGCAGTACACGGAAACGCTGCTGAGCTTTGCGGAAACCGCAGGCGTGCGTCCGCCCGATGCCGGCGAGTCCTTTACCGCTGCGGATGCAACGACGTGGGGGCCGATGCCGGCCATGGTACTTGCAAGTCGCAAGGTCGTGGAAAACGGTATGGTTTCAAAGCAGTCGAATATTGTGGTTTCGGCCTCGACCGCCATGCTGGATGAGATCTGCATGCAGAATTCATCATTGTCGAACAGCACATATGTTTTGAATCTCATGAACTCCCTCACGGACAGAGGCGAAATGCTTGCCATTGCGCCGAAATCCCTTGCAGGAAAGACGCTTGGCATCACCTCGCGGCAGGTCACCACACTCGGCGTTGTGCTTGGCGGCATTTTGCCGTTGCTGATTCTGCTCACGGGCATAGGCGTCTGGCTGTATCGGAGGTATAAATAATGAAGAAACTCATTCGTCTTTTGATTGCCGCCGCTGCGACGGTTGCGATCCTCGCGGCCGCTCTCGTCGTGCTCCTG
>HF985515.1:75517-83752 GCA_000432015.1 Clostridium sp. CAG:1024
AAAAGACGGTTCTGGCAGACCATGCAGCAACGGATATTGTATCCGTGGAAATTACAAACGAAGCCGGAACATTCCAAGTCCACGCCCAGGACGGCGGGTATCTGATTGATGACATCCCTTCCGAACTGATCGACATTGACGCGTTCATCAACTTTATGGTCGCATGCTCCGACGTCGCCACACTGCGGCGCGTGGAGCGCAGCGAGGCAAATGCTTCAAACTTCGGTTTTGATGCGCCGTTGGCGACCGTACGGGCGACATATAGCGATGGGACCGAACTGAACCTCCGGCTTGGCGCAAAAGAACCGCTCTCCGGCGATTATTATTGCATGGCGGACACGGAAAAAGGAGTCTATCTGCTCTCTGCCGATACCGCAGCAAATTATCTGATTGCAAAGCAGGCGCTCATCTCGTTCTATGTAACGCCAAAGCTCGCGGTTTCAAGCGCTCTCTCCGCGCTGCAGGACGTGACGTTCAGCGGCGGACCGCTGGAGCATCCCGTGACGATCGAGTCGGTTTCCGCAGGCGGCGATGAAGTCAAACTGCTTGCCAAATCGTTTGGAGCTGCAACGCATATCGTGCGGGGCGCAGGCGTTTTTGAACTCGATCAAACCTATGGCCTGACGGTGATGGAGCCGCTTTGCGGGATGACCGCGCAGGCAATCGTCGCATACGGACTGACGCCGGAGCAGGAAAGCGCAATGGGATTTGATACCCCTTACATGCAGGTCGAGTTCGATTATAAAAACGGCGCGGAAACAGCGACGCATTATGTGCTGCGCTTCCTCCCCGCGGTCGAGGACGGCTCCATGTTCTATGCCAATGCCAAGAACAGCGGCGTTGTGTATATCGTTGAACGGAAGGCTTTCTTCGACATTACCTATGAAAAGCTGCTGCTTCGTTGGTTCCTGTCGCCCATGTTGATGGACGTCTCGGGCGTAACGGTCGAGGACGGAGGCAGAAGCTATACGTTCACGGTGGACAACACCGACCGCAAGAACCCCGTTGTGACAATGAATGGCTCAGAGCTGGATACGGATCGCTTCCGAACGTTTTTCCGATTGATCGAGAGCGCGGCAAACGATGGAGTGTATCTTGGAACGCTCGCTCCGTCGGAGCAGACGCCGGCAATGACCATAACCTATCATTACGGCGAGGGAAAACCGGACGATGTGATGACACTGTATAGCGGCGCCGCCAGAAGGGTGAACGTGTATGTGAACGGCGTGTGCGAGTTTGCCATGAAGGATTCGTTTGTAGCGCGCGTTCACGAAGCGCTTCAGGCATTACAATCGGGCGCGGAATTTGACACGAACTGGTGAAAAATATATGGAAATCCCTGCGATTGTCTCTTGCAATGCGGGGATTTCTTTGTTAGAATGAAATTATAATTAATACAATGCACGAAATAAAGTGCTCGAATGAGGAATCAGGTTGCACAGCAATACCATCAACAATCGAATCATGCAGCGCAGCAACCTTGCACGCGTTCTCCGAACGATTTATGAGAGCGGCGGTATTTCGCGGCGCGATGTGGCGATACGAACGGGCCTGACGCCGTCCAGCGTCACAAACATCGTGTCCCGTCTGCTGGATGAGAAGCTGGTGCGAGAGAGTGTGCAGACCTGTGAGGAGGGGCTTGCGGTGGGCAGGCCACCTATCCGCCTCGAAATTGCGAACGACCGTTATGCTGTGATCGGCGTCGAGCTTTCCGCAGATAGGATAACCGCGGTGGTTACGGATTTTATCGGAACGCCTTTGGCGGTCGGAAACGATGACAATAGCGGGGCGAACCCGCCTGAGGTCGCAACGCGGAAGATACATGATCTTGTTCTGCGTCTTTTGAAAGAGGCAAGGGTCGATCGCGAATGTGTTTTGGGGCTCGGGCTGATGTCTTCCGGACCGTATGATCCGGAGACGGGGCATATGTTCAATCCCACGAATTTTGACAATTGGCTCGATGTTCCGATCCGCGCGCTCGTTGAAGCGTCGCTCGGTTTCCCGGTCAGCTTTGATCGGGATTCCGTAGGCTGCGCGCTGGAAGCCCAGATCAACGAGTCCGACGAAGGCTCGCTGTTTGCCGTGCTGGTCAATACGATCGGCATCGGAGGCGCGCTTGTTATCAATGGCGAGGTTTACTATGGCCTGCATAACTGCGCGGCAGAGATCGGCTGCATGACGGTTATTCCGGACGGACCGCTGTGCCGGTGCGGAGATCGCGGATGTCTTGAGGCAGTCTCTTCGGCCGACGCGCTCTTGGGTTACATCCGGCAGCGCGTTGCGGAAGGCGCGGAGGATCCGTTTGACGGGTGCTGCGGCACGGCGGACGCGGAGCAGCTTGCTGCGGCATATCGCGCAGGAAAACCTCTTGCAGTAGAAGCGGTCGAGCGCGGCGCAAAGTATCTGGGCATTGCAATCGGCAACGTCATCAAGATCGCCTGCCCGGATGTGGTGGCGATCGGCGGAAGCTTTTTGACGGCGCTTCCCGAGTATTACAGTCTGATCGTTACGCAGGCGCGCGCACGCAGACAGGCGGAGCCGCGGTTCATTCCGTTTGCGCATGGGCCGATTCAGTGCGCGCTGGGCGGTGTGCGGCTCGTTATCATGAATTATTTTAAAGCGTTAGAGCATTAATAAAGAAGGAAATTCCATGCATTCGGAGGAGGTCGCATCGTGAACGAGAGCAAACTCAGAGTCGCTGTCATCAGTTGCGGTATGATTGCAAATGCCGCGCACATTCCCGCCTATAAAAACCTTCAGGACAAGGTCGATATCGTTGCGGTCTGTGATGTAAACCCGATTTCGGCAGAACAGACGGCAAAGCGTTTTGACATCCCCGCTTGGTATACAGACGCGGAGGAGATGCTGCAGAAGGAGCGCCCGGATCTTGTCTCCGTGTGTACGCCGAATGCGCTGCACAAAAAGATGGCGATGCTCGCGCTGTCGTATGGCGCGCATGTTGCGTGTGAGAAACCGATCGCGCTGACTTATGCCGACGCAAAGGAAATGTTCGACTATGCCAGGGAAAAGGACCGCGTTCTCTTTGCGTGTCAGGTCGTTCGGTACAATGAAGAGTATCAGGTCGCGAAAGAGTTCATGGACGACGGTACGCTCGGCAAGGTGTATTATTCCGAGTTCTCGCTGATTAGACGGCGCGGCGTGCCCAAATGGGGC
Source organism: Clostridium sp. CAG:1024 (assembly GCA_000432015.1). Classification (GTDB taxonomy): domain Bacteria; phylum Bacillota; class Clostridia; order Christensenellales; family CAG-138; genus CAG-1024. Next base: position 78,692 of record HF985515.1, read on the forward strand.
ATGTTCCATAGAAAAGATGCCAACGGGGGCGGAGCTCTGTGCGATTTGGGCGTCCACCTGATCGATGCGGCGCTCTGGGTCATGGGAAGTCCGAAATTTACGGCCATCTCGGGTATGGCGTCGGCGGAGATCGCGCACAATGAAACGAACATCCTGACAAGCCTTGCGGAGAGCGGCGCACCGGCCGGCGTGTTCAATGCTCGCAAGTATTCTCCGGAAGAGTTTGAAGTTGAGGAATTTGCCGCCGGCAGTATCCGACTGGATAACGGCTGCTGCTTGAATTTCAAAACTTCCTGGGCAGTCAACTTGCCGAATGAGTACGCCATGTCGTTTGCGGGCAGCAAGGCGGGCCTGCTCTTGCCGAAAGTCGAATTGCTCTCCACGATGGGACACTATCAGGCGGACATTCAGCCGCGACTGTTCCCGCAGGAGCGCAGGTTTGCAAAGGAAGCGTTCCCGGGGCATTTCTTCCTTTTCGAAAATGCGGTCGATCACATTCTGTACGGAACACCTTTGATGGTCAAGCCGGAGGAGACCCTGAATGTCGCCGCCATCATTGACGCATTTTATATTTCTGCTGCGGAAAACCGCGAGGTTCGCGCAGAAGAGATTTTGAAGTAGTTTTTCGATCACACGCTTCGGAAAGCTCAGGTTTCTCACCGCCAGTGCGCAGGGCGGCGTCAGAAGAAAACGACAGCCCATTCAGGGCAGATTTGAAGGAGAAGAAAAATGAAAGTTGGTCTGTATTCCATTTCCTGTTCCGGCACTTGGTTCAATGATCGCCCGGCGCTGACCGTGGAAGAGTTCATTGATACCGCGAAGAAGTACGGATACGACGGCGTTGAGATCGATTTGAAGCGGCCGCACGGCTCGCCCCTCGATCTGGATGAGAAGCGCTGCAAGGAGATCCGCGACTATGCGGCAAAGCAGGGACTGGAGATCTGCGGCGTTGCGGCAAACAATAATTTTGCGACCATCATCCCCGAGGTTATGGAAAATGAACTGCTCATGGTTCGTGAACAGATCCGCGTGGCAAAACAGCTCGACGCGAAGGTGCTTCGTGTGTTTGCAAACTGGCGCGGCGTTGTGAAACGCAACGGCATCGCGACCTATGAGGTCCCCGCGCAGTATCATAACTACTATGGCGCGCTTGATTACGAGCTCCGTCAGAGCATCATCGCCGCGCTCAAAGAGAGCGTGAAGTGGGCGGAGGACGCGGGCATCATCCTGGCGCTCCAGAACCACCATCCGATCATCACGCGCTATGAAGACATGATCGATTTCGTCGAGTGCGTGGATTCCCCGTACCTCCAGTGCTGCTTCGATGCGCCCTGCTGCGGCTGGACGAAGGAGCATCAGAGCGATGAGTACATCACCAAGGCCGTGCATGAGGTCGGCAAGCGCCAGATGATCACGCATGCAAACGCTGAGTTCGTCGAGCATGCGGACGGCACGATCGAGATGATCTCTTTTGACCCGCATGAGCAGCCCGTGCTGACCAACTATCCTGCCTTTGTCCGCGCGCTGAAGGAAATCGGCTACGAGGGATACATCAACTTCGAGTTCTGCCATATGCCGTATCATCATGGAAAGGTTCTCGGTTACAACGACTACATCGAAGACCAGATCCGGATCGCGCAGAAGTACTTCCGCGGCCTGATCGAGAACGCGTAACACATATTTACAGAACAGTTCGAACATTCCTTGACGGCAGGGATGCCAGGAATTGTAAAGATTTGAAAGAATTCATGCAATCCTGAATATATTCTTGCAATATTTGCAAAAAATGTTGCATCCCTGTCGCAAAGGGGCTATAATAACATTCATCAAGAATTAGCATCGGTTTCGTTGGCCGTATGTCCGCACTCGGCGGGCTTTCAAAATCCTACTACATGTGTTAATCATGGGGTCTCCCCTTGATTATAAAAAAAACAGGAGGAAACACAATGAAGAAGTATCTGGCAATTCTGCTGGCTGTCGTCATGGTGCTGGGCGCTGTTGCCTGCACGAAGACTCCCGCCGCAGAGACCCCGGCTACCGAACAGCCGGCCGCTGAAGTTCCCGCAACGGAGCCCGCTGCAGAAGGCAAGACCGACATCAAACTGGCTTCCCACAATGCGGAAATCGAGGGCAACCCTACCGTGTTCGTTACGAGGCTGACATCCAGGAAGCTGCTGCTGCTGCCGCAGACCACGGTCTGAACGTGAGCTACAGCTCCTTCGTCTCCAACTGGGATGCGGCGACTGAGTCCCAGCAGATCGAGAACAGCATCAACGAAGGCTTTGACATCATCCTCGTCAACCCCGTGTCCTCGACCGGCCTTGATCCGATCATCGAGAAGGCGCAGGAAGCCGGCATCGTTTACATCAATGCCGACTGCGAGTACACCTCTACCGATGTTAACATCCTGAACGTCTGCACCGACCAGTATTGGCTCGGCTACAAGACCGCGACCTATGCCGGCGACGTGCTGGGCAGCGGTGCGAAGGTTGTCATGATCGCGGCTCTCGACGGCAACGTTGCGAACACGCAGCGTCAGCAGGGCTTCGAAGACGGCGCCAAGGAGAAGGGCCTCGAGATCGTTGGCGGTCGGTACAACCACGACTGGAATCCGGTCAAGTCGCAGCAGATTGGCACCGAGATTCTGAACTCCGGTATCGAGTTTGACGGCGTCCTCATTTCTCAGTGCGCCGAGAATGCTCTTGCAGCGTTCGACGCAGCAGGCAAAACGTATCCGAAATTCTTCGGCTTTGGCGACACCGGCGAATGGATCCAGAGAATGTACAACCTGAATAAGGACGAGAAGAAGATGGACTTCATGGTCCTCTCCAACCCTCCGGGAGTCGGCGCGAGCGCTCTGAACTTCGGCCTCAACATGATCCTCGGCAAGACCCTGAAGGATGACGTTTACAACGTGCCGGAAATCCACAGCATCTACCTGAAGTCCAAGGTTTGCTGGACCTATGATGATATCAACAACGCTGAGTTCATCGAGAAGGCCCAGACCATGGAGCCCGGCGATGCCCTGACCTACTGGCTCACCATTGACGAAGTTGCTGAGCAGTACTTCAACTAAAAACGATTGCGTTCTTAGAACGCAAAGCTGAACATTTGCCGCTTGACCGGCGGAAGTGATTCCGCCGGTCAAGCTGCTTTCAAAGTGCAGAGCGGAGAGTTCTCCGCACGAAAAAATAGAATCATTCAGTATCGTTATGCTGGTATACAGCGGCAGAGGCCGCTGCCGAGTTTTGAAGATTCGCGCTTGAGGCGCTTTTTATACGTCAATCCAGGGGATGCGGGATGGATGATATTATAGTACAGCAGGAGGAGAGACCCATGTTTGAGTTACGCGGGATCGAAAAGCGGTTCGATGCGGTACGGGCGCTCAACGGCGCATCGCTGCATGTCGAGCCGGGCGAGATCCGTGCGCTTTTAGGTTCCAACGGCTCCGGCAAGTCGACCATGATCAAGGTGCTTGCGGGACTCGTCAACCCCAATGCGGGTGAGATCGTTTTTGATGGCAAGCAGGTCGCGATCAACAGCGGTATTGATTCACGAAATCTTGGGATCGCAACAGCGTTTCAGGATCTGAGCCTTGTGCCGACGATGACCGTGAAGGATAATATCCTACTCGGCAACGAGCCGATGAAAAAGTTTGGCGTCGTTGACAAGAAATCTGCCGAGAAGCGCATTGCCGGGCTTTTGAAGAGATTTAAAATCGATTGCGATCCGAATGCATTCGTGCAGACGTTGACGCCGTCCACCCAGACCATGCTGGAAGTCGCAAAGGCGGTTTCGCTGAATCCGCGTCTGCTGCTGCTGGACGAGGTCACTGCGTCGCTGCATTACGATGAGATTGCTGTCTTGTTTGATGTCATGCGTGAACTCAAGCAGGAAGGCGTTGCGATGATTTACGTCACGCACCGCATGAATGAGATTTTTGAGATTTGCGATACCGCTACGATCATGCGCGGTGGCGAGACAGTCACGGAAGGCGATATTGCAAACTTGAGTTTGGACGAAATCGTCTACTACATGACGGGTCAACGCCCCGATGCGCAGGAGGAGAACCATTTCCATGTCGCTGAGCGCGAGGACAACGTCCCGGTGCTTGACGTCCGTGGGCTTGAGGTGTTCCCGCGTGTGCGCGATATTTCTCTGCGCGCATACCAGGGTGAGATTATCGGAATCGGCGGCCTGCAGGGGCAGGGTCAGTCTGAGTTTATCCGCGCGATTCTTGGTGCCGAGACGATCGAGGCAGGTTCGATTCAATACTGTGGCAAGACCGCCAAGTTCAAGTCGCCCGCAGAAGCCGTCAAGAACGGATTGGGCTTCATTTCCGGCGAAAGAAATCGCGAAGCCATGTTCCCGCTGCGTTCGATTGAAGAGAACATTCTTGCAGGAAAAGTCGCCAAAGGACCGCTGTTTGCTTATATGTGTCCAAAGGCGAACCACAGGTTTGCCAATGAGGCTGTCGAAAAGTATGCCATCAAGATCGGTGAGCTGCATCATCCTGCAAGCTCGCTTTCCGGCGGCAATCAGCAGAAGCTGGTCGTTGCTCGTTGGATCGCCATGAATCCGACGCTGCTGCTGCTGGACGACCCGACCAAGGGCGTTGATATTCATTCACGCCAGGAGATCCACAAAATCCTGCGCAAGTGTGCGGAGGAGGGCATGACCGTTATTATCTCCTCGAGTGAGACGGAAGAGTTGCTTGCGATCTCCGATCGGATCTATGTATTCTACGAGGGCTGCGTGAGCGCCATGCTTTCCGGCGGGAATAAGACCCCCGAGAGACTTGTTGCGGCAATGATGGGTATGACGGGAGCAGCTTCCAACGAAACTGATGGAAAGGAGACGGTGCAGCAATGAAAAAGCTATTTCAGCGTTTCCGCAAGAGCTCCGCATTTGCAGGTTTCATCCTGTTTGCGATCGCTCTGCTGCTTAATATTGTCATTCAGGGCCCAGCGTCCTTCTTTAGCGTAAAGAGCATCAACACGCTCTTTGCTAAGAATATCCCGTTTATCCTCGTGTGTATCTCGCAGAGCTTCCTGCTGATCT
>HF985515.1:83763-86861 GCA_000432015.1 Clostridium sp. CAG:1024
GCTGATCTCCGGCACGATGGATATTTCCTGCGGCATTCAGCTTGCGCTGGTCAATGTCGTTACGATCATGAGCTATCAGGAGTGGGGAATTCCGTTCATGGTCAGCTGCGTTCTCGGCCTGCTTTCCGCCGTCGTGGCCTCTCTTGTGTGCTGGTTCTGCTGCTCGGTGATTCGTTTGCCTGCACTGCTTGCAAGCTATGCGCTGACCTATGTGATCAAGGGCGTGAACGTTTTGATTATGGACGTTCCGCAGGGAAAAGTACCGAAAGCGTTCTACAAAGCCTATGACGCGCAGCTTCTCGGGTTTATTCCCGCTTCCATCATCGCACTTGTCCTTGTCGCACTCATTTGGATGTATCTGCGCAGAACCAAGTTCGCAACGAATATCTATGCGGTCGGCGGAAATCCGCGCAATGCATATGCGGCCGGTATCGACCCGATGAAGGTTCAATTCCAGGCGTTTCTGCTCAAGGGCGTTATCGTCGGCATTGCGGGACTTTGCCTGACACTCATGATCGCGGCCGGCAACCCCCTCCAGGCGGAGGATTACGGCATCCGCTCGCTGTCCGCTTGTATTCTCGGCGGTCTGACGTTCGGCGGTTGGGGCTCCGTGGCGTGCGCCGTATTCGGCTCGGGCTTCTTTGTGCTGATTTCTAACACGGTGTATTATATCTTCACGCTGCTTTCAAAATTGATCCCCGGTTTTGCGGTTTCTTCCTATTGGCAGAACTTCGTTTCCGACGTTATCATCTTCCTGGGATTGCTGATGACGATCGTTACGGCGAAAGGACAGCGCGAAGCGCTCCGTGCCGGCATTGTTCGCCAGGTCAAGCGCGGGGAGCGTTACGATAAGCCGGCGGAAGACGCGGCGAAAGGAGGAAATGCGCAATGAAAACCAAACAGCTTTCGCTCGGCTCCGGTATGAAGTCGTTTATCCAGAGCAATCCCGCGCGCATGGCGTTTATCATTGCGGCGGTGCTCTACCTTGTTACGATCATCTTGACGCCGACAGCTCTGAACCTGAACGCCATCGGCTCGATCATCATGCTGACGCTGCTTCTCAGCTTTGCTTCCGCAGGCCAGACCATCGTGCTGATCGGCGGCGGCATGGACTTCGGCGTCGGCGCGGTCATGTCCTCAGCGGCGATCCTCACAACGTCGATTATGAAACAGCAGGATGGCCATTTCATCGAGGTGTTCGTCATTGCGATGCTGATGGGCGCCGCGGTCGGCTTGCTGAACGGCGTATGCGCCGTCAAGATCGGTCTGCCTGCTATGATCGTTACCATGGCGGTATCCAACGTCGTTTCTCGACTGCAATATGTTCTTACGCAGGGCAGCCCGCTCGGGTATGCTTCCCCTTCGTTCGTTGCATCCGTGTCGAAGCGCCTGTTCGGTCTGCAATTTCTGCCGACCATCGTGTTGTATGCGCTTGTGATCTTCCCGCTCGTGTACTTCATTTTAAACCGCTCACGCTTCGGCAAACAGGTATATCTTGTCGGCAATAATCCTGTTGCTGCGAGACTGAACGGCGTCAATGTGCATAAAGTGCAGATTCTCACTTATGTGATCTCCGGCCTGTTCTCTGCATTTGCGGGAATGCTCGGCGCGGCGTATATGACCTCTGCGCGCTGCCAGATGTTCGACGAATATGCCTACAATTCGCTGATCGCCGTTATCATCGGTGGCACGACCCTGAGCGGCGGCGTCGGCACATATACGGGCAGCATCGCAGGCTCGCTTGTTATGATCCTGCTTAGCAACATGCTTACGACCGTTGGCATGGCGCAGCCGGTTCGCAATATTTGTATGGGCGCAGTGTTGATTCTGCTCCTCGCTCTTTACAACCGCGAGAAGAACGTGCGCCAGTAAACAAATTTAGGCCTTTGACGAACCGATACGGTGCATAACTGTATCGGTTCCTTTTTCGGAACGTTAGAAAGTGGGTACTATGGAATCTCGTTCAAATAGTCGAGTGATAAGAATCATTACGATCGCGATTCTGTCGGCGTTGTTTGCCTATGGATTTGTCGGATCGATCAGCAACGTGCTTGTCAATGAGATCATCGATGCGTTTTCTCTGACAGGCACCGCACAGGGCCTCAGCGCAAGCCTCATGAATATGGGTTCGCTGATCGCGCTGTTCGTGACGCCTTTGCTTCAGGGACGCATCAGAAAGACGAAGATGATAGTTCTGTCCGGTTTGCTTCAGGTCGCTGCACTTTGCGTCGCAGGCAGTGCGGCCGGCTTTATTCTGTTCGCTACTGCCAATGCGGTCACAGGGATCGGCTGCGGCTGGCTGGATACTTATGCCAATTCTTGTATTGTCGATCTGCACCCGCAAAACAGTACGCGCTATTTAGGCTGGCTTCATGGCCTCTTCGGCGTTGGGAGCCTCATTGCACCGCTTGCCATTCGCTGGATCCTCGGCTGGAGCAATTGGCGCGGCGTGTATTTCGCTTTTGCGGGCGTAATGCTGCTCTCCGTAGGTTGCATCGCGTTCACGAGCCGAAAGGTTGAAAACACAGGCGCTCTATCAAACACACAGGAGTCTCGCCTGACGCTTAAAGAGGTCGGCGCGTATCTCACGGTGAAGCGGAACGTTTTGCTTCTGTTGACGACCGTGATGACCAACATGGTACAGACAGGACTGACCTGCTGGATCGCGCGCTACATGTTTCTTGCATATGGTGAAGTCGCGCTCGGCGCGACCTGCCTGACCCTGTTTTGGATCGCGGCAACGGCGAGCCGTTTTGTGATGCCAAGACTGAAACTCCGCCCGCTTACGATCGTCATGGTCGGTGCGTTTTGCGCGACCGTGCTGCTGAGCGGAGGCATTTTGAGCGGTAGCGCTACGGTGATGTGCGTTGCCGTGTGCCTGTGCGGATTTGTGTCAGGACCGTTTATGCCGATGCTCATCGCGGAATGCGCCACCGGGTATCAGGGAAAAACCACGCTTACGACTTCACTGATGATGATCGTTGGCGGCGTCGCGCGCTTGGCAGTGCCACTGTTGACGGCGTCCGTTACGAGCGCAGTGTCTGCAATAGCAGGAATGCTGGTTCCCGCAGTGTTCGCCGTGCTGGCGGGCGTACTGA
>HF985515.1:86896-104727 GCA_000432015.1 Clostridium sp. CAG:1024
TCGTACGACAACAACACCGACCGCCCATGTAGACAGAGCCTAACGACTGTCCTGACAATACATTTTGAGAGGAACGGACGACGCGTTTCGGTGGTGCGGAGCGCGTCGCTTGTTTTCTATTCTTGAGCCTCTGGCGCAAAGACATGAAAAAAGGAAGCCAAACGGCTTCCTTTCATCTTCGCTGTATTGCCTTTCCACGTGGTGCCCTACCCACATCGAAAGCAGGATATAAAGTACAGAATAGTTCGTTACGCGTATTTAAGGAGGAAATCGGTAATGAAAAAACTATTTACAATACAGCGAAACCTTTTTCTATCCTGAGCATAGTATATCATTGCATCTTGTCAAATGCAAGCGGAATCTGAGGCAAAATTGTGTCAATTCTATTGCTGTTCTGTAAAGATCGGGGTGAAGGCCAAGTCGGCGGAGTCCCTGTCCTGAATATACACGTTTTCGAATCCGAGATCACAGCAATATGTGCAGGCGCGGTCGTATTCGCGGTCCGTCAGCTTGCGGTTGAGCGGCGGTTCCGTGATAGCAGGCGTCGGCGCATACTGGCGCATCAGCGACAGATATGTGGTTCTGGGAAGCATGTCGGCGATGGCATCCAGAACACGCCGCGTATCGTCCACACACCCGGGAAGGACCAAATGCCGCACCAATAAACCGCGCGTTGCCAATCCCGCGTCATTCAGCGTCAGTTGGCCAACCTGCCGATACATTTCGAGAATGGCGTCGCGCGCGACGGGGAAGTAATCCTCAGCGCCGGAGAAGCGCTTGCTCAGTACCGATGAAACATACTTGAGGTCCGGCAGATAGACGTCAACAAGCCCGTCAAACGACGCCAGCGTGTCCGCACGTTCGTAGGCGTTGGTGTTGTAAACGATGGGGACGGAAAGCCCCTGCTGCTTAGCAGACAGCAGCGCATCTCGCAGAACGGCCGTATGGGGAGTCGGGGTGACAAGATTGATGTTGTGCGCCCCGGCTGATTCGAGAAGCAAGAACTGATCGGCAAGTTTTTCTGCGTCCATTGCCTGGCCGAGCGTACCGTCGTGCAGCAAATAGTTTTGGCAAAAAACGCAGGAAAGATTGCAGCCGGAGAAAAATACGGCGCCCGATCCTCGCGAACCGCTGATGCAGGGCTCCTCCCAGAAATGCAGAGCTGCACGGGCGACGCGAGGCAGCATTCCGCCGCCGCAGAGCCCCTGACGTTTTGAACGGTCAATGCCGCATTTTCTCGGACAGGCAGTACAAAGCATCTTAGAATACTCTCCGTGCGCAGACAAAATTGCGCGTCCAATAGTCGGTTTTGCAGGAACGTTTCACCACTTCGCCTAAACTCGACGAGGCGTCGATCATTTTTCCTCCGCCGATATATAGTCCAACGTGTGAAACACGGCTGGATTTGTCGTCACGGAAGAACAACAGATCGCCTTTTTCCAGATCCGACATGCTCGTGATCAGCGTCCAGCTCTCATTTTGACTGTAGCTTGCAGCGCTTCTGCGGCCAACGCTGACGCCGTTCTTCGTTAGGCAGTAGTAGATCAGTCCGGAGCAGTCAAACGTATTCGGCCCTTCGTCGCCGCGCACATAACGCTTACCGATCTGCGCCTGCGCAACGGAGATCACGCCTGCAACATCACCGCTTGCATTAAAATCGCCGCCCGTCGGATACTCCTTTCCGCCGTCGGACGGGGGATCGGTTGGCGCTGGCGTCACAACGACTTCCGGCTCCGGCGTAAGCTCCGGGACTGCCGGGTCGACGATCAAACCGCCGTCGATCGGAGTTGGAGTTGGCTTTGGCGTTTTTTCGACGGGAGCTGAGGTCTTTCCGGGGGAAGCAGTTTTTGCAGGCTTCGGCGTTTTCGTAGGCTTTGGTGTTTTCGCAGGCTTCGGCGTGCTTGTCGGCTTTGGCGTGGGAGTCGGATCGTGATAAGGCCGCGCATCCCCGGAATACAGAATGTCACGGTCGTCTAAATTGTAGATGCCGTCCTCGTCCAGACCGTTTCGCTGCTGGAAGGATTTCAGAGCCTCTTCGGTCGCAATGCCGAAATAGCCGTTGATTTTTCCGTCGTAGTAGCCCAAGCCGTGCAGAAGCTTTTGGATGGCGCGTACATCTGTCCCATCGTCTCCGAGACGAACTTCATAATTTGCAGCGTCGCTGCTGTAAAGCTTTGTCTGCAGTTCACTGTCGGCAATGCCCGTGATGGGCGTATCAAGCGTACGCTGAAACATGGCCACAGCGGCAGCCGTCGCCTCGTTGTATTTTGTGCCGGGCTCGTCCGAGTCAAGATACCCAAGCTCCATGAGGCGGAGCTGCAGCGATTCGACGGCGGGATAATCATCGTTCAGCTGAAGAAGAGAATAATTGGAAACCTGGATCTCATCCGAGGGGGAGGGAGCGGCGGATTCACCGTCTTCCTGACCTTCCTGCCCGACCACGGCGATCCGCGCGGCAGGCGTTGGCGTGGGAGATCCGGCAGTCGGTTCTGTCAAAGCATACGCAGCGTGTGTGTTAGCGGTGCCGATGCGGTCCAGACCGAACGGCAGCAGGACAAAGCAGACAAGCGCAACGGCGCAGATCGAAAGGATCGCGGTTCGCGCACGTTTTGAGAACAGCCCGACAGGGGAAACGCTGGTTGACGGGCGTTTTGCCAACTGTTTGTTTTTGTTCCGCAAATCAAACACCTCAGTACATTTATCAGGATTCTCTTAACAGTATACATGCCGGAGCACGGATTGAGTTTGAACATTTTGCGAATTTGCAGTCTTTTCCCGTCTTGTGCCGACTGTGTTTTGCTTTGTTGCCCGCAATATGTTAGAATGTAGTAAACTCTAAGACAGGAGCGAACCGTATGGCGCTCATACAGGTACAAAATGTATCGAAATATTTCGGGACGCGCGAGCTGTTCCGTGATATTTCGTTTGAAATCTATGAGAATGACCACATTGGGTTGATTGGCGTCAACGGCTGCGGAAAATCAACGCTTTTGGCGCTGTTGATGCACAAAGAGGAATGGGATGCGGGACGCATCTCCCTTTCTCGCGAATGCCGGATCGGCGCTCTGGAGCAAGCGCTGCCGGAGCAGCTTGATGCGACGCTCTATGACATCACGCTGACGGTGTTTGACGGCCTGCGGGATTTGGAACGTGAGCTTGAGAACATTGCCGACCGAATCGCTGCAGGAGACCCCGAGACAGAACGTTTGGTGCAGCGTCAGTTCCGTCTGCAGGAGGCGTTCGAACGCAAGGGCGGCCTGACATATCGAAGCAGAACGCGCGCAACGCTGCTGGGCCTTGGATTTGCGGCGGAGGAGCTGCGAAAAAAAGTCTCAGAGCTGAGCGGCGGCGAGACAAGAAAGGCATTGCTTGCGCGTCTCTTGCTGTCCGACGCCAATCTGCTGCTCTTGGACGAGCCGACAAACCATTTGGATCTGCAGGCGGTCGAGTGGCTGGAGGAGTTCCTGCTTTCTTTTCGGGGCGCTTACCTGGTCGTTTCGCATGACCGTTACTTTCTTGACCGTGTTACGACGCGGACAATCGAGATGGAACACGGGACGCTGCGCCTCACAAACGGGAACTATTCCCGACATCAGGAGCTGAAGCTTGACGCGAACCAGACTGCGGAGCGTCAGTATCAACGAACGCTGCGGGAGATCCGACGGATTGAGGGAATCATTGAGCAGCAGCGACGCTGGAATCAGGCGCGGAATTATGTAACGATCGCCTCCAAACAGAAGCAGATCGATCGATTAAAAAAAGATCTCGTAAAGCCGGAAGCCCCACCCGCGCAGATTCGGTTTCAATTTTCCGCGCCGGAGCCTTCCGGGAACGAGGTCATTGCCGTAAAGGACTTGGAAAAGTCCTTCGGAAATCAGCGGTTGTTTCAGAACGTATCGTTTCTGATCAAAAAAGGGGAGCATGTGTGCTTGCTCGGAGCAAACGGCTGCGGAAAAACAACGCTTCTCAGAATGCTGCTCGGCAGAGAACCGGTGGACGGGGGCGCTTACAGGATCGGGGCAAATGTGCAGATCGGATACTTTGAGCAGACGTCGCGTGGACTGGATGCGTCAAAGACCATATACGATGAGGTTTGGGACAGCTTTCCCCGCATGGAACCGCAGCAGATCCGCAATGCACTCGGTACGTTCCTTTTTCGAGGAGACGATGTGTTCAAAACGGTCGGCACGCTTTCGGGCGGCGAACTCGCACGCGTTCAGCTGTTAAAGCTGATGCTGGGACAGAGCAATTTGTTGCTGCTGGACGAGCCGACGAACCATTTGGATATTCCGTCGCGTGAGCAGCTGGAGGACGCACTCTGCAATTATAACGGAACGCTGTTGATCGTCACGCATGACCGTTATTTTATCAATCGGATTGCCGATAGGATCCTTGCCCTTTCGGAAAGCGGCGTTGCGGAGTTTTCGGGCGATTGGGATGCATACCGCGAGCTTCTTTCCATGCAGCCGGATACTTCCTGCGAGGAACAGCCGCCTGTGCAGCAGACACAAAACGCCTATGTGCTGGCACGCGAGCGCAGAAGCGCAAGGAACCGTGCAAAAGGCGAGCTGACGAGGATCGAAGCACAGATCGCGGAAACGGAGAAGCAGATCGAAAACGCTGAACGAGAACTGGCGAGACCGGAGCTCCAAAGCGATTATCAGCAGATCGCCGCGCTTGCGGAGACGCTTGCAGAACGGAAAGCGGAACTGGACACGCTTTATCAACAATGGGAGAAGGCGGAGGAGACGCTTGCCGCCTTTACGGAGGAATGACGATGGAGTTTCAGAGATTTTCGATCGGTGCGAGATTTGTGATCTCCGGGAGCGTACAGGACACGGCTGCGAGGGCATGGTCGCTGTTGTTCGATTTTCTTTCGCCGAAGGAGGTTGCGGGGCTGCAACTGTACGGCGTGTATCAGGAACCGAACGAAATCGAGCGTGAACCGGCGTATATCTGCGTTTTGTCGAGGGCTTCACTGCGCCGATGCAAGCAGGTCTATGCACGGTTGGCGGCAAATCCGATGATTCGTTCTTATCTGACGCTGTACCGGCCGTTTTTACAGAACAACAGACTGTCTGTGTTTGATGGGTATGAGTCACTTGGCAGAGTGGATGAGGCGGGCTTTGCCGTCGGCGGCACGTCGGTCTATGGTAATATGCGGTTTGTCGGCAAGGAATCCGAGATCGATCCGCTCGCCGTTGAAGCCCCCGTGTTTCTGCTTGCACCGGATATGTATTGCGGGCAGCTGACGTCAGAGCAGGTCATTCGCGAACTGATGCGTATCGCATACAGCTATTTCCCTTATGCGGAGATTGTTCCGTATCCGATCGCCTGCGGCGCCACCGGTATGATCAAAGCGCTGATCCACGCACTCGGCGGCCGCTATGTCTGCTGCAAAATCCCGGGGGAAGACGGCGAGACAACGTTAGCGCATTATGGGATTTTGCCGGATCATACAGCCGTTATTGAAGGGGAAACCGCAGAACGGGCAAAGCAGATCCTGCTCGAGGCAAAAGCGGACGGTTACGCTGCGTTTGTTGTCGGCATCGGCGAACCGTTGACCGAGGAACGTCTGCGGCTGTTTTCTCCGGAATTGGACGGGCGCCTGGCCAATGCGCAGATCCATTTGTTCGATAATATCGTTGGCATTTCCAAGTTTTTGGATTATGCTGCATTCGACCAGTATGTGCAGCAGGCGAGTCTTGTGATCACGGGCGACGGAGAGACGGTACATCCGCGGGATACTGTCAAAGAGATCGAGCGCCGGTGCAAGCAGTATAATACGCAGGTCGCCGTCCTGGACAGCATTGACCCAAAACCGCAGACGCCGGAGGTCGCGCTGATGATCCTGCGGAACTCTGCAAACTATCTGTTCAGACTGCTCAGGATGGGAAACCGACTTCAGCGAAAATAAGCGATCAAGCGAGACAATAGAAGGAGATTTGCAAAAAATGAGAATGGTAGACCTGATTGAAAAGAAAGTTGACGGCGGCGCGCTTTCTCACGACGAGATCGAAACGATGATCAAAGGGTATGTTGACGGAGAGATCCCGGATTATCAGATGGCCGCGTTTATGATGGCGGTCGTGTTCGCCGGCATGGACGCCCGTGAATCCGCAGACCTGACGCTCGCCATGATGCGTTCCGGCGATCTTGTCGATCTTTCCCCGCTGCCGGGGATCAAGGTCGATAAGCACTCCACCGGCGGCGTCGGCGATACAACGACGCTGGTCGTTGGGCCGCTCGTTGCGGCCTGCGGCGGAACGGTCGCCAAAATGTCGGGACGTGGGTTGGGCCATACCGGCGGTACGCTGGACAAGCTGGAGTCCATTCCCGGCCTGCGGATCGAACAGAGCATGGAGCGCTTTTTCGAAATCGTATCCGAGGTCGGCGTAGCGGTCATCGGGCAAAGCGGCAACCTGGTCCCTGCTGACAAGAAAATGTATGCCCTGCGCGATGTGACGGCGACGGTTCGAAGCATTCCGCTCATCGCAGGCAGCGTGATGAGCAAAAAACTGGCAGCAGGCGCGGATGCGATCGTATTGGACGTCAAGGTCGGTTCCGGCGCATTTATGCGCACGGTCGAAGAAGGAAAGCAGCTTGCACGTCTTATGGTCGATATTGGCGCGCTGCTGAATCGCCGCGTCGTTGCCGTTATCACCGATATGAACCAGCCGCTCGGCCTTGCCGTGGGCAATGCACTCGAGGTTCGGGAGGCGATCCAGCTTCTTTCCGGTGAGATACCGGAAACCGATCCCCTTTACGAAGTATGTATGCTGCTCGGTTCGCATATGCTGATGCTCTCCAACCTTGCCGAGAACGAAGCAGAGGCGCGGGCAAAGCTCAAAGAAGCGATCAATAGCGGGCGCGGTCTTGAGAAGCTGCAGAAAATGGTTGCTGCGCAGGGCGGTGATGCAAGCTATATCACGCTGGACGGCATCGAGAAGCTTTGCGAAGTGAAGCGCAGGATCCCGATCTATCCGAGGCAGAACGGATATATCACCGCAATGAATGCGGAGTATATCGGCACCGCGGCGCAGATGCTTGGCGCGGGACGGGCAAAGAAAGAGGACAGCATCGATCACGCGGTCGGCCTTGTCATGCACAAACGGCTCGGTGATGCCGTGTGCACGGACGAGCCGCTCTGCACGATGTATGTCAACGACGATGCACGTCTTGCGGAGGCGACGGATTGTTTCCTTTCCGCGATCACGGTTTCCGAACGCCATGCGGAAGCACAACCCATGGTCTATGACGTGGTGCGCTGATCATGGAGCATGACGGCGTCAGAAGTCAGAATAAAACGCTGATAGCGATCGATGGAAACAGTCTGCTGCACCGGGCCTACTATGCGTTGCCGGGGATGACGGCGCGCGATGGCACACCGACGGGAGCGCTGCACGGTTTTTTCAGCATGCTCTTGCTGCTCACGCAACGACAGCCGGACTACCTGCTCGTCGCGTTCGATGTGCACGGAAAAACTTTTCGGCATCTGAAGTATGAGGACTATAAAGCCGGGCGCAGAGAAACGCCGGACGACCTCAGAAAGCAGTTCCCGCTATTGAAGGAATTACTCACGGATATGGGAATCGCGGTGATCGAATGCCCGGGCTTTGAAGCGGACGATATTCTTGGAACCATGGCGATGCGCTGCGGCAGAAAAGGGATCGACGCCCTCCTTGTAACGGGAGACCGTGACGCGCTGCAGCTCGTATCGGAAAGTACGCATGTGCTCATGACGAAAAAGGGCATTACGGAAACGGTCGAGTATACGCCGGAAAAATTGATGGAAACATATGGGCTTACGCCGGATCGTATGCGCGACCTCAAGGGACTCATGGGCGACACTTCCGACCATATCCCCGGGATCCCCGGCGTTGGTGAAAAAACGGCGCTGAGACTGCTCGGCGAGTACGGCACTTTGAACGCAGTGCTGCAACACGCAGGAGAGATCAAGGGGAAATTGGGAGAGCGTATCCGGGAAAACGCGGATTCCGCAGAGTTGAGTTTCTGGCTCGGGACGATCGAGACGAACGCGCCGGTAGAACGTCAGCCGGAGGACTGCGGGTTCGCGCCCGAGCATATGGCGCGCGCGGCGCAGAAACTGCGTGCTCTCGATTTGCGAAGCATTGCGTCCCGGCTGCCGCAAGGCGACGATGCAGCGCAGCAGGAGACAGCACCTGCTGCGGAAACGGCGGTCGTCTCCTTGGAAACGGAGGAGCAGCTGCAAAAGCTGCTTCAGGAGCGCAGACCGTCCGAGCTTGCACTGGAGCTTTCAAACGGGATCTCTTTTGCCTTTGACGAGGAGACGACGTTCATTCCTGCAATGGGAGAGACGCTGTTTGACGCGGGGCTGGCGCCGGAACGCGTATTCGCTGCACTCAAGCCTGTTCTGGAGGACGCTTCTGTTCCGAAGGTCCTCTTCGATGCGAAATCGGCCGCACACATGCTCGAACGGTACGGCATTCAGCTGGCGGGCGTACAGCATGATGCAATGATCGCAGACTATCTGCTCAACGCGATCCGACCGGCCGCAACATTTCAGCAGCTTGCAGAGCAGACGCTTCATGCGACCGCCCCGCGGGCATCGCAGTTGTTCACGATCCGCAGCCGGCAGATGCGGCAGCTGGCTGAAGAGCACATGGCAGACCTCTATTCCAAGATAGAAATGCCATTGTCGGACGTCCTGTTATCCATGGAACGAAAGGGATTTCCCGTGGATGAGACAGTGCTGCTCGGACTGCAAAAACGGTTCGACGAGCGCATTCGCAGCCTTCAGAGCGAGATATATGCCTTAGCGGGTGAGAACTTCAACATTCTTTCGCCCAAACAGCTAGGGGTGATCCTTTTTGAAAAACTGCGTCTTCCGACACAGAAAAAGACCAAATCCGGCTACTCAACGGATGCGGATACGCTGGAACGTTTGAAGGACAAACATGAGATCGTCGAACCTTTGCTGGAGTACCGGTTCCTGACAAAGCTCAAGAGCACGTTTATTGACGGTCTGCTCACAGCAAGAGGAGCGGACGGTCGTGTCCGTTCGCGCTTTAACCAATGCCTGACTGCGACGGGACGCATTTCAAGCTCTGAGCCGAACCTTCAGAATATCCCCGTGCGCACACCGCTCGGCCGCGAGATCCGAAAGGCCTTTGTCGCGAGCGATGGGCGGATCCTTGTCGGTGCGGATTATTCGCAGATCGAACTGCGGATCCTTGCACATCTGTCGGGAGATGAGGGACTGATTGAAGCGTTTCGAAGCGGTGACGACATCCATCGTAGAACGGCGGGCGAAGTTTTCGGCATCCCATTCGAGCTTGTGACGGATGAGATGCGCAGCGCAGCAAAAGCCGTAAACTTCGGAATTATCTATGGCATCAGCGACTATGGCCTCGCGAACAACCTTGGGATCCCCGTCAAGCAGGCCGGCGACTACATCAAACGATATTTGGAACGCTACCCGAAGGTGTCCGCTTATATGAAAAACGCCGTGCAGGACGGCAAGGAGCGCGGGTATGCCGTTACAATGTTCGGCAGACGGCGCGCGCTTCCGGAATTGCAGAGCGGCAATTATAATACGCGATCTTTCGGAGAACGCGTGGCGATGAATATGCCGATCCAAGGCAGCGCGGCAGACATCATCAAACTCGCCATGGTTTCTGTCGCGAAAACGCTCCGGGAAGAAGGCCTGCACTCCGAATTGATCCTACAGATACACGATGAATTGATCCTCGACGCCTGTGTAGAGGAAATGCAGCGTGTGAAGACGCTTGTACGGGAGTGTATGGAACAGGTCACGCCTCTCGCTGTGCCGCTTGTAGCGGAAGTGAAAACGGGACATAGCTGGTATGAGACAAAGTAGACGATACAGAAAACTCGGGCTGACGGGCGGGATCGGCGCAGGAAAATCCACCGCGGCGGAATACTTTAAAAGATGCGGCGCTACGGTGCTTGATGCGGACGCGATCTCCCGCAATGCTCTGAAGACCGGCGGAGCGTGCTATGATGCGGTCGTGCAGGCTTTCGGAAACGGCATCGTTCAAAACGACGGCTCGATTGACAGGGCAATGCTGGCGTCGATTGTGTTTTCGGATGAATCGGCAAGGCGAAAGCTCAATTCGATCGTTCATCCATATGTGCTCGAAACGATGGAATCGGAAGCGGAGCGCCTTTTGGAGGCCGACCCGAACGCGACGGTGATCTTTGACGTCCCACTTTTGTTTGAATGCGGCCTCGATCGCAGGATGGATGGCAATATCGTTGTTGTTGCTGAGGATGCGGTGCGTATCGCAAGGATCCGTGCAAGAGACGGTGTGGACGAAGCAGCGGCACGCGCGCGGATCGCCTCGCAGATCTCACAGCGGGAGCAGGCCGCCCGCGGGGACTTTGTGCTTGACAACGGCGGGACGGTTTCCGAGCTCCATACGCAGATCGATCGGCTTCTGTCGCGCATTCGCGAGGGAATGGGACAATGAAAACCGTGAACATTGTTTTGCTGGTGCTGATTTTGCTGATCGCGATCGGTATTGGCGGTTACTTTGCCCTTGAGAGGGCTGCGCATGAAAGAGACTTGCGGAACTACCCGACAGCGTATACGGAACTGGTTCGGTCCTATGCGGAAGAGTTTTCGCTCGATCCGTATCTTGTGACTGCGATCATGCGTTGCGAGAGCAGCAATGACCCGAACGCCGTCAGCAAAAAGGGCGCGATCGGATTGATGCAGATCATGCCGGACACTGGAGCGTGGATCGCTCACAAGCTAAAACTGGATGAAAGCTATACCGAGACGCAGCTTTACGATCCGGAGACAAATATCCGGTTTGCGTGCTGGTATTTGGCGTTTTTGGAACGCCGGCTCAACAATAATGAGACGTGCGTTATTGCGGCATACAATGCGGGTCACGGAAGCGTGGAAAAGTGGCTTTCCGATCCCGCCTTTGCGGAAAACGGAGAGCTTCTGACGATCCCGTTTCCTGAAACGGCGAGGTATTTGGAGAAGGTGCGGACTGCATATGACAAGTATCGGGAACTGTATCCCGAGCTGTATAATGGTGCGGTTGCCGGTGAAGCCGAATGAATGCTATACTGAATGCAACAAGCATGTAAGAAAGGGACAAACCATTGCTGGAGATTAGTATCATTTCCATCGTTCTGATCCTCGATCAGGTGACAAAGTATCTGAGCGAGCGGTATCTTGCACTCGGCGCATCGTCGCCTGTGATTCAAGGCGTGTTCCAGTTTACAAACGTTCATAATACGGGTGCGGCGTGGGGAATGCTCGCGGGCGGACGTTGGTTGTTCATCGTGATCACACTCGTGACCGTCGGGCTGCTTTGTTGGCTGCTTCTGAGACGGAGAAAAACGCTCGGTTTCTTAGCAAGACTCTGCGTTGCGCTGCTCATTGCAGGTGCGACAGGGAATCTGATCGATCGGGTGCTGATCGGATATGTCCGCGATATGTTCGATTTTTGTCTTATCAACTTCCCCGTGTTCAATGTCGCAGACTGCGCCGTCAGCGTGGGTGCGGCACTGCTTGTGATTGATACATTGTTTACAAAGCACGGATCGCTCCTTTCCATGCTTGAACAGAAAGAGCGGAAGACAGACACCGGCAGAGAAATACAGCCGAGCGCAGCGCATGATGCCGATGCACCCGAAAACGACAGTCAAAGGAAGCAGGGGAACGGAAATGACGCTTGAGCTCAAGGCGGAGCGTGGCGGAGATCGTATCGACAGCTATCTGCAAGAGCAGACGGAGTATTCGAGGAACCGCATCCAGTCATTGCTGAAATCCGGTCGGATCACTGTCAACGGGGTTTCCGTATCGAAGAGCTATGCGCTGCGGGCAGGAGACAGGATCGAGATTGAACCGCCGGAGATCATACCATGCGACGTTCGGCCCGAACCGATCCCGCTTGACATTGTGTATGAGGATCAGGATATTTGCGTACTGAATAAACCGCAGGGAATGGTCGTACATCCCGCGCCGGGCCACGCGGACGGAACGCTTGTCAATGCCCTATTGTTTCATCTCGGAGAACTATCATCGATCGGCGGTGTGCAGCGGCCCGGCATTGTACATCGCATTGACCGCATGACTTCGGGATTGCTCGTTGTCGCAAAGAATGACGCTGTGCACCGGGCGCTTGCCGAGCAATTCCAAACGCACGAGGCCGGAAGAGAGTATCTTGCACTCGTTGATGGCAACCTTCGTGAGGAAAACGGCACGGTCAATGCACCCATCGGCCGCCATCCGCAAGACAGAAAGCGTATGGCTATCGTTGACAACGGCAGAGAAGCGGTGACGCACTGGGATGTGCTGGAGCGGTTTCGTACACATACGCTGTTGCATGTTGCACTGGAGACCGGACGAACGCACCAGATCCGCGTACATATGGCCTCGATCCACCACCCGGTCACGGGAGACGAGGTCTATGGCGCCAAGAAAGCGCAGCTTGGGCTCGCAGGTCAGGCGCTCCACGGGTATCGTCTGCATTTTTTACACCCTGCAAAAGGTGTAAGCATGTCGTTTTGTGTGCCGATTCCGGATTACTTTATGTCTGCGCTCAAGAAGCTCGGCTGGCCGCATGGCGCGGATTACTTCTGCAAAGAGGATGTCTGATGAAGCAGAAAAGAGGGAACATCGTGGAATACCGAAGACGTCTGTCCCGAGCTGCTGCTCTGTGCGCGGCCGTGCTATTCGGAACAATGCTATCCGGGTGCAGTGCGTATTCAAATACGCAGGGGACCTCCGAAAACAACGGGCAGAGCATAATTGCACCGGCGATACCCCCGCCCTCGACAGCGGAGCCTGTGCAAGAAGTAGCGCCCGCTACGCCGATTGCTGCGACGCCTGCACCCGAGGTGCCGGAGCTTCCATCGGATTTCGAAACGGGATCCGGCTTGGATCTGACCGGCGATCCGGCGGAAACGTCACGGCGGTTTCAAGCGTTGGATCTCGATGTGTTTCGGGCATATGCAATGGGAAATGGATATACATTGCATTGCCTTCTGAAAACACCGCAAAATTACGGAATTTCGGCTGCACCCTCGGAACTGTACCGCTGGCCGGGGCTTTCGGATACGGATCGAGCGGAGGCAGCAGCTGCATATGAAGCTTTCCGCAGCGAACTTGCGTCGATCAACAGGGATCAGCTTTCGGAGACAGAGCAGCTTGCTTACGATGTGACGGAACAGTATCTGGCGAGTGCGGCAGAGAGAAACGAACTCTATTTATTTGAGGAACCGCTGCTGCCATCGACGGGCGTACATGCGCAGATTCCGCTGAATCTGGCCTTTTTCCGTTTGGAGACGCCGGAAGATGCCGAAGCGTATCTATCTTTGATGGAGGACTTGCCGCGATACTTTTCCGAGATTTTGGCACTTGAACAAAAACGTGCGGAAGCCGGTCTGTTTATGACGGAATCTGCGCTGAAAGAGGTTTTGACGGAGTGCGAACCCTTTTGCAACCCGAAGAAGGATCTCTATTTATACGACTCGTTCGAGACGGCGGTTTCTTCTATGAAACAGTTGAAACGTTCCGAACGAAAAGCACTGGAGAAGCGCAACGGAAAAGCGATCCGCGAATCAATGGCGCAGGCATATACCATGCTTTCGGAGGGGCTTCGGGCATTGTCGGCTCATTGCCGCAAGAGCGAAGGAATGCAGGCACTTGGCGATCAGGCAAAGTCGTATTATGCATTGCGGCTTTGTGAGGAAGCGAGCGATCAGATCACGCCGGAGGAAGCCCTCGAGCTTTTGGAGACCGCCATGCAGGATATGTTCTTGACCATGCAGACGATCTATGCCGAAACGCCGGAAGCGGCGAACGGGCGGGAAAAGCTGACGTTTGGGTCGGCGGAAAAAGACATGGCGTATCTTGAAAAACTCTTGCCCGGGCTACTCACGGATGCGCCGGATGGATCGATCACATTACAGCAGATCCCCAGGAGCCTGCGCGAACAAATGCCTGCTGCTGCCTGCGTTGTTCCTCCGATCGACGGAGGAGAGACGCAGACGATTCTTGTGAATGATGATAAGCAAGGATCGTCGCGGCTTCTGACGCTCGCACACGAAGCATATCCGGGGCATCTCTGCCAATTCGCAATTGCACACGGGCTGCCCGATGTCAGCCTCATGCAGCGGACCCTGCCGTTTTCTGGGTACAGTGAAGGCTGGGCGCAGATGGCTGAAGAATGGATGCTCTTGGAGCAGACGAAATTCGACCGGAATACCGCCATGTTTGTGTTTTCAAACAGTATGCTTTCCAATGCAATTTTGCCATCGATCCTTAGTATCTATGTAAACTATCATGGGTATACAAAAGAAGAGGTGCGGACGTATCTGGAGCAGTACGGGCTTTCACAGGATGCATATGTGGATCTGTATTACGCTTTGGCTGTGGATTCGCCCTTTCAGACATTACGCTACGGTATTGGGTATGCGGAACTATCCGCGATGATGCAGCGTATGAGCGAGACGCAGGGGGAGATGTTCGATCAGCGGGAAACGCTGGATTACTATTTAAAGCTTGGCCCCGCGTATTATTCGCTTCTCTTTGAACGAATGGACGAGTGGGCGGATGCAAAAGTTCTGGAGTAGTTGACAAACAGGACGCTTTTGCGCTAAACTATCTTACTGATATATTGGTTGCGATGAGAAAGAGGAGTACGCCTTCAACACGCAGCAGAGAGCCGATCCCATTGGCTGCAAGGATCGGCGGCGGATCGAGGCGGAAGGTCGCTTTTGAGCATGTAACGTGAAGATGTAATGTCCTAGCGTTGTACGTTTGCCGCGTTAAGGCGTATAAGTGGGATCGGCAGATTCGTTTTGCCGATTCAACAAAGGTGGTACCGCGAGCGCCCGTTTCGTCCTTTGATGGAACGGGCGATTATATTTTTGAGGGGAGAAGACAAATGGCGCTTCAAATGGAGAAAACGTACGATCCGGCCTCCGTGGAAACGCGGCTCTATGAACTGTGGGAGAGAAAGGGTTACTTCCATGCAAAGCCGAATCCGGACAAAAAACCTTACTGTATTGTGATCCCACCGCCGAACATTACCGGAAAGCTTCACATGGGACACGCGTTGGATGAATCATTGCAGGACGTGTTGATCCGTTACAAACGAATGGCGGGGTATGAGGCACTCTGGCTGCCGGGCACGGATCACGCATCCATTGCCACCGAAGTAAAGATTGTGGAGCAAATGGCAAAAGAGGGCCTGACCAAAATAGATATTGGCAGAGAGGCTTTTTTGGCGCGGGCATGGCAGTGGCGAGAGGACTACGGTAAAACGATCGTGAAGCAGCTCAGAAAACTGGGCGCCTCCTGCGACTGGGAGCGTGAACGCTTCACGATGGACGAAGGCTGCAACCGCGCGGTCATCAAGGTGTTCTGTGAGCTTTACAACAAAGGGCTGATCTACCGCGGCGATCGGATCATTAATTGGTGCCCGGAATGCAAGACGGCACTGTCCGATGCGGAAGTTGAATATGAAGAGCAGAACAGTTTCCTCTGGCATATCCGTTACGATGCGCCCGACGGCAGCTACTCCATTACCGTTGCCACAACAAGACCCGAGACGGTGTTGGGCGATACGGCGTTCGCCGTGCACCCGGAGGATCCGCGGTATCAGGATATCATCGGGAAAACGGTCGTGATCCCGGGCGTCGGCAGAGAGATCCCGATCGTTGCGGACGAGTATTGCGAAATGGAGTTCGGTACGGGCGCGGTCAAGATCACTCCGGGCCATGACCCGAACGACTTTGAGGTTGGCCGCCGTGCGAATCTGCCGGTGATGCGCGTCTTTACGGACGACGGCCATATCAACGAACTTGGCGGTAAATACGAAGGTATGGATCGCTTTGAGTGCCGTAAGGCACTTGTGGAAGACCTTGAAAAATGCGGCGCACTTGTCAAGGTAGAGCCCTATGCGCACAACGTCGGTACATGCTATCGCTGCCATACGACGATCGAGTCCATGGTGTCAAAGCAGTGGTTCGTGGACATGAAACCGCTCGCAAAGCCCGCGATCGAGGCGGTCCGCAACGGCGATATCAAGTTTGTACCCGAGCGATTTGATAAGACCTACTTCAATTGGATGGAGAACATCCGTGACTGGTGCATTTCACGCCAGCTCTGGTGGGGACACAGAATACCGGCATACTATTGCGAGGAATGCGGAGAGACCATCGTGCAGCCGACAGCGCCGGATTGCTGCCCGAAGTGCGGCGGCCGTGTGCATCAGGATGAGGACGTGTTGGACACATGGTTCAGCTCGGGCATGTGGCCATTCTCGACGCTCGGTTACCCCGAGGAAACGGAGGAGCTGAAGTATTTCTATCCGACTTCCACGCTTGTCACCGGCTATGACATCATCTTCTTCTGGATCGCGCGCATGATCGTGTTCGGCGAAGAAGTCATGAAAGATCGGCCTTTCGATACGGTATATGTGCATGGCATCGTGCGCGACAGTCAGGGACGTAAAATGTCGAAGTCGCTCGGCAATGGCATTGATCCGCTGGAAGTTATCGAAAAATACGGCGCAGACTCGCTGCGCTTCTCACTGCTGACAGGAACATCTGCCGGCAATGATATGCGCTTTTACTGGGAGAAGGTTGAGGCGGCGCGCAACTTCTGCAACAAGGTCTATAACGCCGCTCGTTTCGTACTGATGAGTATGGACGATGCAGAGGTAACGCCGAAACTGGATCTCGACAAACTGGACATTGCGGACAAATGGGTCCTCCATCGCCTGAACGAAGTCGTTGGACAGGTGACGGCGAACCTTGACGCATATGAGCTCGGTCTCGCAGGGCAAAAGGTCTATGACTTTATCTGGACGGAGTTCTGCGACTGGTACATCGAGATGGCGAAACCGCGCCTGTACGGTGGAGATCCTGCGGCAAAGGCGACCGTTATAAGCGTGCTTGCCTATGTGCTGGATCAGGCCATGAAGCTGCTGCACCCGTTCATGCCGTTCATTACGGAAGAACTGTACCAGAAGCTCCCTGTTCACGATGAGACCATTATGCTGTCCGCGTGGCCGACCCAGAATGCGGCGCATGCGTTCCCTGAGGATGCTGCACACATGGAATCCGCAATGGAGATCGTGCGCGCGATCCGTAATCTCCGCGCAGAGATGAAGGTTCCGCCTGCACAGAAGATTCGGATGCGCCTTGTTGCGGCGCAGGACAAAGCGGATGCGCTGGAAACCATCATGCCGTATCTTCTCCGCCTTGCGGGCGCAGAGAGTGCAGAGGTCGCAACGACGGCGGAGGGAACTAATAAAAATGATGTTCGCTTGACCTGCACAGCGGCCGAGATCTACATCCCGCTGGCATCGCTTGTCGACATTGACAAGGAGCGCGCGCGTGTTGAGAAAGAGCTTGAACGTATCCGCGGCGAGATCGTGCGTGCAAACGGAAAACTCAGCAACGAGCGCTTTGTAAGTAAGGCGCCGGCGGCAGTCGTGGAAGAAGAACGCAAAAAACTGGCCGTCGCAGAGGAAATGCTGCAAAAACTAGAGCAGCGCAAGCTGGATCTCGCGGAGTAAGCGTCTATTTGTATCAGGAAACGGCCGGAGACTCCGAGGGACGATCCGGTCGTTTCTTGCTGCCTTGTAAAAACTGCAAATAGAGCAAAAAAAACTTCACGAAATTTGATTGATTACTATTGACAATTTCGTGAACACGTTGTATATTAATAAGGTCGCGAAAAGCGGGTGCGATGATTTCGGGGTGTAGCGCAGTCCGGTAGCGCACGTGCTTTGGGAGCATGGGGCCGGGGGTTCAAATCCCTTCACCCCGACCAAGTGTGGCCCCGTGGTCAA
>HF985516.1 GCA_000432015.1 Clostridium sp. CAG:1024
GCTTGCCACGATGCCGAGCGTCAACGCGGAGATCTGCGCGCTCACATACGATTCAAACAGATCCGCGCCCATTCCTGCAACGTCGCCCACGTTATCGCCGACGTTGTCAGCAATCGTCGCGGGATTGCGCGGGTCGTCCTCGGGAATACCGCTCTCCACTTTGCCGACAAGGTCTGCGCCGACGTCAGCCGCTTTCGTATAAATGCCGCCGCCAACGCGGGCAAAGAGCGCAACGCTGGATGCGCCGAGACTGAAGCCGAACAGAACATCCGTGTTCTGCGTCAGAATGTAGATCACGCTGCATCCGAGCAGACCGAGGCCGTTTACACAGAGCCCCATGACCGAGCCGCCGGAAAACGCCGTGTGCAGCGCAAGCGTCATGCCGCCCGTGCGGGCAGCGTTGGCCGTGCGCACATTGGCCTTTGTCGCGACGCGCATTCCGATGTTGCCTGCCAGAATAGAGAATCCCGCGCCGACAAGGAAGCAGACGGCCGTGATCCAGTTGCGCAGGCCAAAGCCGATCCCGAGAAATACGGCGGCCGCAAAAACGGCAAGGATCTTGTATTGCGCGTTCAAAAACGCCCGTGCGCCGTCGCTGATCGCGGCAGCGATCTGCTGCATTCTGGGCGTGCCGCTTGAAATTTTATCGATTCGTTTGGCGGTGAAGAATGCAAAAAGCAAAGCTGCGCATCCGAGCACGGGCGCCAAATAGAGCCAGATATTCAATTTTTGTTACCTCCAATAGTTCTTTCGTTCAGCGTATGCAATGATGGTGTGAAAACTACAAATACTACATGATTCGATGATGATCTGCTGTTATTTCGGATATCCTTCCGCACCGACCGGCGGATCGTGTGTATCCTTCTTTTGAACAGGCCTCCTTTTCCTTTGCATGAGCGGTCCTTTGTCAACGCGGTTTGCCCCAAAATACAACCACAGGCCGTTGCTTTCAGCGGTCCGAGCGGCGTGCCGTTTGAAAACGCACGCATTCCATGATGTTCGGTCAAAGTGATTTTTGGTTTTCGGCCACGGCAGACGTCGGCCGTATGCAGACCTGTGACAAAAACCCTTCAAAATGAACGACAGCGCACGCCCGCGCACGGGTCATGCACCTATAATTGAGCATTATACCACAACGGTTATATTTTTCCACTCTTTTTTTGAAAATTATTTGAATCTGCGCACAACGCCTATCGGAGCGCAGCCGCGGCTGCGGGTTTCGCTCAATTCTGATCGGCATGAACGGAACGCATGCCGTCCGTTTCGGTCAATTCCCGCAAAAAAGTCTGCATCCGCACAGCTGCATGACGGCCGGAAAACTCCGCATCGAACGCAATCCGGCATGCGCCGCCTTCCGTGCGCTCTACGGAGATCCCGGAGACGGCTGCATCGTGTTTTTCCGCAAGCAGGGTAACACTGTTCATTGCGGCCGCAAAGTTTTCGCTCTCCAGAGAAAAGCGGAAGTGTGCGTACCGGCCGCGCAGGAGTTTTTGCTGCACGCGTTCAAACAGGATCAGCGTGATCAGCATCCCGACCGCGCCCA
>HF985517.1 GCA_000432015.1 Clostridium sp. CAG:1024
ACGCAGGGAAAAGCGCGCGCAGGGCGTTCTTGCAATCGGAGGGCAAAAACCGTATACTGTTTCTGTCGGTACTCTACATAGGATTTGGAAGGAGCGTTGAACTCCCATGCTGGATATTGCGATCATCGGCGGCGGCCCCGCAGGGCTTTCCGCAGGCCTGTACGCGGCGCGCGGCGGCGCAAACGCTGCGCTGTACGAAGCGCTGTTCACCGGCGGGCAGGCGGTCAAAACGCACCGCATCGATAACTACCCCGGCTTTGCCGACGGCGTAGAGGGCTTCGAGCTCGGTATGAAGCTCGAGCAGCACGCCGCGCGCTTCGGCCTGCCCGTCGAATATGCGGGCGTGGCGCGCCTGTCGCTTTCGGACGACGTAAAGCGCATCGAGCTTTCGGACGGTCGGACCGTGGAGACGAAAGCCCTCATCCTCGCCATGGGCGCAAAGCCGAGAACGCTCGGCCTTGCCCGCGAGGAGGAGCTGATCGGCAGCGGCGCGTCCCACTCCGCGCCCCGCTGCGCGACCTGCGACGGCGCGTTCTTCAAGGATCGTCCCGTTGCGGTCGTGGGCGGCGGCGACACCGCCGTGTCCGACGCGCTGTACCTCGCCCGCTTTGCAAGCCGGGTCTATGTCGTCCACCGCAGAGATGCGCTCCGCGCGGCGAAGGTCTTGCAGGAGGCCGCGTTCCGTGAGGAAAAGATCGAGTTCGTTTATGATTCCGTCCCGGAGGCCTTTTGCGGCGAAACCGCGGTCGATGGGCTTTCCGTCAAACATGTGAAAACGGGCAGCCTCCGTATGCTTGCCGTGTCCGCTGTGTTCGTTGCGGTCGGCATCGTGCCGGAGACAGCGCTCGTCCGGGGTCAGGTCGAGCTGGACGCCGCGGGCGCGATCGTGACCGACGCGCAGATGCGCTGCTCCGTCCCCGGTGTGTTTGCAGCGGGCGATATCCGCAATACCCCGCTCCGTCAGGTCGTCACCGCCTGCGCGGACGGCGCTGTCGCGGCGACGAGCGCGCTGGACTACCTTGCGCAGCTGCGAAGCTGAGGCCCCTTCCCGCAGAAATTCGTTTGATCGGACGGCAATGCGCTGTGATTGGGGAGCGCGCCGTCCTTTTGACCGGCAGACGCCGGATATTTTACAGTGCCGCGCGATCTCGCCGCGGTACGGAAAGGATTTATCTGTATGGCAAGACTCTTTGGAACCGACGGCGTTCGCGGCGTCGCGAACCGTGACCTGGATTGTATGCTGGCGTATCGGATTGGCGCGGTGGGAGCCTATGTGCTGACGAACGAAGTGCATTCGCCCCGCATCCTCATCGGCATGGACACGCGCAAATCCGGCCCCATGCTCGCAGCGGCACTCACTGCGGGCATCTGTTCCGTCGGCGGCGACGTGCTGAACGTCGGCGTGCTGCCCACGCCCGCCCTCGCCTACCTTGTGCGGCTGTATGAGGCGGACGCGGCGGTCATGATCTCCGCATCGCATAATCCGATGGAATACAACGGCATCAAATGGTTCGACGGACGCGGCTTCAAGCTCTCCGACGCGATCGAGGACCGCATCGAGGACATGATCCGCACGGATGCGCCCCTGCCCAAGCCGGAGGGCCGCGAGGTCGGTACGGTCATTCCCGCGCCTCGCGCCGCGCGCGACTACTGTGACTATCTTGTGAGCAAATCCACGGGCCGTTTCGACGGGCTGAAGGTCGTACTCGACTGCGCAAACGGCGCAACGAGCTATATCGGTAAAAAGGTCTTTGAGCGTCTCGGCGCGGAGGTCGTCGCCACGTCCTGCGAGCCGGACGGCATGAATATCAACGACGACTGCGGCTCGACGCACCCCGAAAGCCTCCAGCAGAAGGTCGTTGCGACCGGCGCGGACATCGGCTTTGCGTTCGACGGCGACGCGGACCGCCTCATCTCCTGCGACGAACACGGCAACATCGTGGACGGCGATCAGGCCATGGGCATTCTTGCGCTGCACATGCAGAAGAAGGGGACGCTCAAAAACGACACCCTCGTTATCACGGTCATGTCGAACCTCGGCCTGAAAAAACGAATGCAGCGGGCGGGCATCCGCCTTGCGGAGACGAAGGTGGGCGACCGCTATGTGCTTGAGAACATGCTCGCAAACGGCCATGCCATCGGCGGCGAGCAGTCCGGGCATATCATCCTGCTCGACCACAACAGCACGGGCGACGGCATGATGAGCGCGATCTCGCTGCTGAACGTCGTTGCGGAAACGAAACTCCCGCTGTCGAAGCTCGCGGACGAGATCCCGACGTTCCCGCAGGTGCTCGTCAACGTGATCGTTGCAAACGATGCAAAGCCCGCGGCCATGGAGGATGCGGAGCTTCTGGCGAAAAAGGATGAGATCGAGCGGAAAATGGCGGGCGACGGCCGCGTGCTGATCCGCGCGTCGGGCACGGAGCCGCTCATGCGCATCATGCTCGAAGGCAAAGCGGAGGATGCGATATTGAACGACGCGCTGGAGCTTGCGCATATCATTGTGAAGAAATACAACGGGAAGATCAAGGCATGATGCTCGACGACGCACGCTATAGCGAGGCGCTGTCCCGCCTTGCCGCGGCGTATCCGGACGCAAGGCCTGCGCTCGTGTACAGCTCGCCTTTTGAACTGCTCGTTTCGACGATGCTCGCCGCGCAGTGTACGGACAGACAGGTCAACAAATGCACAGCCGTGCTCTACAGGATTGCGAACACACCTGCGCAGTTCGCCGCGATGACCGAGGCGGAGCTGGAGCCCTATATCCGAAGCTGCGGTTTTTTCCATACGAAGGGACGGAACATCCTCGCCATGAGCCGCATCCTCCTGACGGAATACGGCGGCGAAGTGCCGCACGACCGCGACGCGCTCACAAAACTGCCCGGCGTCGGACGCAAGACCGCGAACGTGGTCGTCTCAAATGCGTTCGGCATTCCGGCGATCGCGGTGGATACGCATGTGTTCCGCGTCGCGAACCGCATCGGCCTTGCGGACGCGCCGAATGTGGAAAAGACCGAGCGGCAGCTCATGGCGCACATCCCGGAGGCGGACTGGTCCGCCGCGCACCATTGGCTCATCTATCACGGCCGGCAGGTCTGCGACGCGAAAAAGCCGAGGTGCGATCGCTGCTGCGTGCGCGACCTCTGCGATCGCCTGCACAGGGGCGGCGGGGAACCGTCCCGCTGAACAACGAAAAACATGGCTCCTTGCACAAAAGAACACGAAAAGGAGCGGGAGGATAAGAGCATGAAACTTGGCGTTGTCGGACTGCCGAACGTCGGCAAGAGCACCCTCTTCAACGCGATCACCCAGGCGGGCGCACAGGCCGCCAACTACCCCTTCTGCACGATCGAGCCGAACGTCGGCATCGTGGCTGTCCCGGACGAGCGGCTGGACAGGCTCGCGGAGATGTACGCCCCGGAGAAATACACGCCCGCGACGATCGAGTTTGTGGACATTGCGGGCCTTGTGCGCGGTGCAAGCCGCGGCGAGGGGCTCGGCAACAAGTTCCTGTCGCACATCCGCGAGGTGGACGCGATCGTGCATGTCGTGCGCTGCTTTGACGACGAGAACGTCGTGCATGTGGACGGCAGCGTCGATCCTGCGCGCGATATGGAAACGATCAATCTGGAGCTGATCTTCGCAGACCTCGAGACCGTCGAAAAACGCATCGAGCGCACGAAGAAACAGCAGAAGGGCGACAGATCCCTTGCAAAAGAAGCCGCGCTGCTCGAGCGCATCCATGCGCATCTTGAAAGCGGCAAGCCCGTGCGCACGCTCGAAGCGGACGAGGATGAGCAGGAAATGATCCGCCAGATGTTCCTGCTCACGTCAAAGCCCGTGATCTATGTGGCGAACATCTCGGAGGACGAGGTGGGCGAAGCGCCGAACGACTATGTGAAAACGCTGTATGCCGAAGCTGCAAACGAGGGCGCAGAGGCGATCACCGTCTGCGCCAAGCTCGAGGAGGAGGTCGCGGAGCTGCCGAAGGAGGAGAAGGCCGCGTTTCTTCAGGAGATAGGCATTCCGGAATCCGGCCTTGACCAGCTCGTGCGCGCATGCTACCGTCTGCTCGGGCTCATCAGCTTCCTGACCGCGGGACCGAAGGAGGTCCGCGCCTGGACGATCAAAAAGGGCGACCGCGCACCGCAGGCTGCGGGCAAGATCCACACGGACTTTGAGCGCGGCTTCATCCGCGCGGAGATCGTTCCCTATGATACGCTGATGGAGCTCGGCTCCATGCAGGCGTGCAGGGAAAAGGGGCTCATCCGCTCCGAAGGCAAGGAGTATGTCATGCAGGACGGCGACGTGACGCTGTTCCGCTTTAACGTTTGAGAGCCCCTTTCAAGGCGGGCTGCGGCGGGCGTTCCGAACGGAGCATTCGGGACGCCCGTATTCTATTTGAAGTGGGGGAGAGCGCTTACAGATGCGCATGCACGCCCGTTCCACAAAATCCAGAAAAGTGGGTTATGCTTTCTGATATTTACCGCAATTTCTCCACAAAAGTGGGTAAACTATTAACAGATTATAAACTTCTTTCGGAAAACTGCGCCGTTTTCACTCCACTGTGCTACAATGCGGGAAAATATCAAATGTGGGGAATCCATGCGAAAATCTCTGTTCATTTTCCTGCTTACGGCGCTCGTTTTGCTGCTTGCGCCGGCCGCGCATCCGGCCTCTGCCGCAGAGAGCGGCGAGGATGTGATCCGCGTCCAACTGTCCACGGGAAACGTAAGCCGGATCGAGATCGCCGTGGAGGGCGAATACAGCTGCCTTTCCGCCGTGTTCACCGGCGGCACGCTGGTCGCGGAGGCCAGGGACGGGCTCGTTACCCTGTCGCACAGCGAGCTCGGCGTTCTCGGCAGCGGCGACAGCATGACCGTCGTGCGCGGCGATCAGCCGACCTGGGCGGCGTTTCTGACGCTGGAAAACCGGCGCTACGGCACGACCCGCTACGCAGGCGATATGATCTTTGCGCTGTCCGGCGAGAACCGGCTCAGCGTGATCAACCGCGTCGGCATGACTGCGTATCTGAACGGCGTTGTGGGCGGCGAGCTCAGCAGCGATCACCCTGCGGAAGCGCTGAAAGCGCAGACCGTGGCGGCAAAGTGCTTTGCGCTGACCTGCATCGACCCCTCCGAGCCCTTTGATCTCAACGATACGCCGCAGGATCAGGTCTACAAGGGCTATCAGCCTGCGAACGAGGCCGTTGCCGCAGCCGTTGACGCGGTGAAGAACGACCTTTTGCTGCTCGACGGAAACGTTGTGCGCTGCTACTACTGCACGAGCAACGGCGGCCAGGCGATCACCCCCGCCATGCGCTGGGGCAAGGAGAACGCGCAGGACGCGGCCTATGCGCTGACATACGATCCCTATGATCTCGACGGTTCGGAAGGGGCCGTGCGGCTTCGGGTCCTGCCCGATGCGGACGGCATTCCCGAGGGGCTGTATCGGTTTCTGCTTGCGATGCTCGAGGCGCAGTCGCCGGGCGAGGTCTACCGCATTCGCTCCGTTGTTTCTTTCACGGGACGGCACGAGATGGACGCTGTCGAGGGACGGCGGTTTGCTCCGGTCGGTCTTGCCCCGCAGGAGCAGGCCTGCATTCGTCTCGACTGCATTCTTTCCGACGGCGCGAGCGCCGAACGCACGCTGGTCTTTCCGCTGTACCGGCTGCTTGAGGACGGCGTGATCGACTGCCCCGGCGCGAACGTCTGGTTCGTCATGCCGGAGGATGACGGGAGCTGGTCGGTCGTATTCTCCCGCGCGATCGGCCACCGCGTCGGCATGAGCCACTACGGGATGCTGTACTGCGCCGAGATCGGGTTCACCTATGACGAGATCCTGAGCTTTTACTATCCCGGCGCGACGCTGGTTCACG